>NZ_CP015510.2:1201084-1501355 GCF_001931755.2 Wolbachia endosymbiont of Folsomia candida | reverse complement strand
ATAGCATCAGGTTTGTTAAGCGAGTGATAGGAACACCAGGCGATAAAGTGCAAATGATGGATGGGGAATTATACATAAATGATCAAAAAATAGAGCGTAGGCCAATGGAAGATTTTCTTGATTATGAGTCAAATCACAACATACCTCGATATATAGAAACACTTTCTAATGGCAAAGAGCATGAGATTTTAATAGATAATATTTCTCATAGACTATCTCACAATACTCCAGCCTATTATGTGCCTGACGATCAATTTTTTGTCATGGGGGACAATAGAAACAATTCTCAAGATAGCAGATTCCCTGATATCGGTTTTGTACCAATGGAAAATATCATTGGGCGTGTAAGCATGATTGGGTTATCATTTAAACTTGAAAAAGTTAGCTGGTTACCATTTAATTTTAGGGTACCTGTTGCCATTCGGTTAAATAGAATACTTCATAAAGTTGTGTGAAAAGCCCTCATCACATCATTCCAGTACTTTGATACAGGAATAAGGAGATTTATTGTAGCTCTAGCATAACCCTTGTTGTTAAGTAAAGTAACTTTTGCTATACTAAAAATTTAAAATATTAGAAAAATGTACTGGTTCTTTTTATTATTATCTAGTATCCTGGAAGTATTGTGGGCTGTAACGCTAAAGTTTAGTAATGGTTTTACTAAAGTTGTGCCTTCGGTTGCAACGCTGGTGATTATGATTACCAGTATTTATTTTTTATCTCTTGCAGCATGTTCTCTTCCTATTGGAGTGTGCTATGCAGTTTCTTCTGGGATATGTACAGTTGGAACGACTGTAATTGGCGTGATGGCTTTTAAGGAGCATATTAATTTATATCAGGTCTTATGTATCATTTTAATAATAATAGGAACCATAGGATTGAAGTTCTCTATTTAAATCTAAGTTTATGCATGAATTGGCTATACCTGTTCTTATCATCAATAATTGAAATATTTTGGATCATAACACTTAAACATAGTTATGGATTCACTCATCTCATACCATCGCTGGTTAACGTACTTACTATGACTCTTAGTACATATTTGCTTTCGCTTGCTACACGTTCTATTCCCATTGGGATATGCTATGCAATTTGGACTGGAGTGGGTGCAATAGGGGCTTCACTGCTTGGAATTTTTCTATTTAACGAATCAGTCAATTTGTTCAGAATAATGTGTCTCATTTTAATTACATTCGGTGTTATAGGGCTGAAATTATTTGATAATAAAGATTAAAATAATATTTTAATGGTGTATTTTCTTGATTTTTATCAATTAATTTGTTAAACTAATGTTATATTAATTTAGGAGTGGGTATGACTGAAGAAAAATTTGAAATGCCAAAAACGCATAAAGATGCATGGCAGATATTAGGGCTACAAGAGAATGCAAGTCAAGATGATATTAACAAGGCATATAGAAAATTAGCAAGAAAATATCATCCTGATAAATGTTTTAATCCAAGTAAAGAAGAGCAAGACAAAGCAACAGAAAATTTTAAGGCAGTAAATAAAGCATATAGAATATTAATAGGTGAAACAATTGAACAAACCACGGATTTTGATATATATGCTCAGATGTTCAATGGCTCTGATGAATCAAAGGAAAAATTTAGACAGGATAATTGTCCACATTTAAGTAAAGGAGAGGCTAATTTATTTTATGCTCTTGAGTATCAGTTCTTCAATATAAATAAAATAAAAGATCAATTAAAAAGAGTTCATAATCTCAATATAAAATTGAATAATGGCAAAGCACCAATACACTACATTGTTGAACATGCTTGCTATGATGCTAATGCTGGTTGGAAGCAGCTTCTTGAAGAAATTTTATCAGGACAAAATGCTAATAGTTCAACAATAAATCATGCTAGAAGTGGGTCTATATGCTCAAAGTCTAATGTAATTGACATTAACGCTAAGTATAGAAGAAGTAAATCTGAAATTAGTACACCGTTAAGTATTGCATGCGCAGCAGGCAATATTAATGTTGTACGTGTGCTTTTAAAATCCGGAGCAAATCCTAATCTATGTAATGATAAAAACTCGATTATGCCTCTTTGGGATATTTTACGCTTGAGGAATACTGATATTCTTACTGAGTTTTTTAAACATAAGGCTAAGATTGATGCTAGTCCTGAGCAAGAATCTCTAATTACTCAAGGTATAATTAACCAGTATGATAGGAATATAGTAGAGATACTTTTACCGCATATGTCTAGCAAACAAAAAACGGAAGTGTTAAAGTCTATCAAATATAGTCAAACAGCTAATCGTGCTATCGAAATTACAAAGTTACTATTAGAAGAAAAAACTAATTTTTACAGCCAAGAGGAAATAAAAGAAATAAGGAAAATACATAGTTTTGACTTATCTGCTTTTTACAGAGTAAGCCTTCTAGAATCAAGGCTTGTAGAGTCAAGGTTTGTAGAATTATTGTATAAACATTTAATCAAAAACTATGATCAAGGAATTCTTAAAGGATTATTTAATTCAGTTATGGAAAGTAATAATGTAGAAGGATTTAAAAGAAAATTAGAAGAGGCAAAAGATGTAGGTTTTGATTTTTTCAATATTAAACTAGATGAAGATTATGAATTGAACGGTGTTGTAATACAGAAAGGTACCGGTTTAGCAGAAGACATGCTTGCAAATGGTAGGCGTTATTCTGAAGAGTTAATTAAGACTTTTTTTAGCTCAACAGTAATAACGGAACATGATGTGATCAATTTTCATAAGAAGGTTAGCGCTAAATTTGATCTCAGGGAATGTAATTTGAATTTTGTAAAATTATTGCTTTATTATGCAAGTATCAAAGATATCAAGATTGATCGAACAGACTATGAGAAGATAAGTGGTAGTATTATCAGTACAATGGCACGGATAATGCTTTATGATCGTTCAGATCGTTCTCAAGTGCGGGAAGATATTTCTCAGCTTGAAAAAGTTATGTACCAATTGATACCTTTTCTTGGGGAAAATGAAAGAGAGAAGCTTAAATGTAATTTTGAGAATGAGAAAAGTAGGATTGAAGAAAAATTAAATACTCCTACTCCGATTTATAAACAGCAAGAAGAACCAATAAATTGCGATTCCAAAAAACAATCTCCGGTCATTTTCCCAAGATACTTGATAATTATAGCTGCAGGTGCAATAGGTGGCGTTTTAGCATACTTCCTTGCACCATTAATTCTAGGGGCTGGTATTGGGATTGGTGCTAAGTTGGGACTTGCAGTAGCTGGTGCAGTAGTAGGCGCAGCAGTAGGTGCAGGAATAAGATGCCTTACTGATGTAACAATAAATAAGTATTGTGATAATAAAATTAGTCAGCAGCTTGTACCTTAGCAGTTGGCTGTTATAAAAATACTTTTATTTTTATAAAAACGTTTGCACAAAATACTACGCATCTTTTTTATCAATTTTGTTTGAAAGTAGTGTAATAACAGAGTCAGCAAACAAAAACTTCTATCATTTACTTAAATTTAATCAATGTCATGAATAATTTGGCATGAAACGGAAATTACCGGAGGCGTCGTAATGATAAAATTTTTCAACATTCTAATTGTAGCGTTAATTTTCTCCTTTGCATTTGATGCAAATGCTGATGAAACAACAACTACGATATGTAACATAGTAGACTACACTAAGACACTAGGTGGACCGATGATAACAATAGTGATAATTGGTGCAGCTTTGCTTTCAATGTTTGGCAGAATGCCTTGGCCTGCGCTTTTTGCACTTGGCATGTTTACTGCTGTGTTTTTTGGTGCCCCTGCGATTGTAAAGACAATAACAGGAAAAGAAGCATGTGGTACTAATAGCAATGCTAATGCAAAGCAAACGTGTGAGACGGCTGGGAAAACATGGAATAGCTCTACTAGTACATGTAGTTAAAACTTTATAAAATGGTGCTCCTCTTGGAGCACCACAACTAATGTGCATTATTTGGTTCGCTAGATTAGTATTACAGCTCACTTGTTACTAAATTACTTTGAATTTTGGTTATATTGTTTGTAGATTTTACTGCTGAAATCTCAAATTTTGAGTGAGTATTCAAGAAGGATTCAACTGATTTACCAAAAAAATCGTATCTCCACCCACTAAATAACTTATTTGTCTGTCCAGATATTGATCTAATCAATTCATCTTTTGAAGAAACCAATTTTCTTGATATATTAGTTTCCTTACATTTATTTTCCAAGATAATTGATAGTATATCAAATACTGATTTATCATAATTATTTGGTGTAAGCTGCGTCCAATTTTTCTCATTTTCATCAAAAATATTTATAAGTTCTAGTAAATCTTCGTCTTTAATGTTTCTTGTATTTTCTTTTATATAGTCCAAAATTTCACTTACATGCTCTACATTTTTTTCAATCAATTGAGTGATCACAGAATTATTAATTACCTTATTACGGTTCATATTATAACGCTGTGCTAAGGTTTCTTGCCACTCACAAACCGCTTTAATGGTTAACATTAATCCTGGATTTGCTTCACAATTAAATTTTATTCTCTTCCATGCATCTTTTGGGCTGTGTAGATACTTATTTATGTCAACTATCGATTCCATTTCTTCTTGAAACCATTCAATTCTGTTATTTTCTTCAAGTTTATTATACAATATTTGGTGTAAGTCATATAGATATATCACATCATTTATTGCATAGTCCAATTGATCCTCGGACAATGGTCGTTTTAACCAATCTGAAGTTTTAGCTTTAATTTTATCTAAAACCACTCCTCTATATTGCTCTATTAACTTTGAATAACCGATAAAGTCATAAAAATACTGACATAACATGGCAGCAATTTGAGTATCAAAAATGGGAGTTGGAATGCATTTAAATACAGTAAATAAGGATTCTATGTCCTGCTTACAACTATGAAATACCTTAATTATTCCTTCATTTAGCATTATCTTCTTAATAGATGATAAATCAATTTCTGGAGCTAACGCATCTACAATAAAACCTTTATCTCCATCAAAAATTTGAATCAATGATAATTTAGGGTAGTAATTTATGTTGTTTCTAATAAATTCTGTGTCAACTGCTATGAATTTTGGTTTTTTTGCTATTAATTCTTCACATATATCTTCCAACTCTGAGGTTACATTGATTAGCATATATTTTTTGCTCCATTTACATTCAATTGTTATAATCCTCTAAAATGAATAAACTATAACTTTTTTGCAATATCAAATGCAGCATAAGTAAATATTGCGCTTGCACCTGCACGTTTAAATCCAATTAAAGATTCATAAATCACTTTATCATAATCAATCCATCCATTATTTGCTGCAGCTTTTATCATTGCATACTCACCACTTACTTGATAAGCAAAAATCGGAAAATTAAATTTATCACTTGCTGTTTTAATAATATCCAAATATGGCATGCCTGGCTTCACCATAATGAAGTCTGCACCTTCATTTATATCCATTTCAATCTCGCTGATCGCTTCACGTGCATTTCGATAATCCATTTGATAACCACTTTTATCTATAGAGTTTGATAGCCCACATGAACCAACAACTTGCCTGAATGGTGCATAAAAACTGGAACAATATTTTACTGCATAAGATAATATTGACACATCCTGAAAGTTGCTACCATCCAGTGCTTTTCTAATCATTCCTATTCTACCATCCATCATATCAGAAGGGGCAACTATATCGCATCCTGATTCTGCCAAAACAAGTGCTTGCTTACATAACACCGATAAAGTTTCATCATTTTCTACATCCACCTGATTGTCTTTTACAATGCCGTCATGACCATGAATAGTGTAAGGATCTAGTGCAATGTCTGCAATAATACCAATTTCAGGCGCCTTTGATTTTACAGCACGAATTGCTCTGCAGATTAAGTTATTAGAATTATATGATTCCTCAGCATTTTTGGATTTTAAATTACTATCAACTACAGGAAAAATCGCAACAGCGTTAATTCCTAAATCCTTAGCTTCTTGAATTATGGACACTAGTCCGTCTATTGAATAACACTTTACGTCTGGTAAACCAGAAATTGGTTCGGTTGTTTCTTGCTTTTCATGAACAAAAAGAGGCAAAACTAAATCATTTACTGATAGCAAGTTTTCACTTGTTAAATTGCGAATCCATCCGCTTGAACGTCTGCGTCTTAATCTAGTATTTGGGAAATTAAACATTATTAGATCTCTTTATTTTATCTGCTAAATCTATTATCACAAAGATAGTATAACTGACATCAACTGTTTTTGTATTTTAACAATTCATCTTCTACATATTTTAACGATTCTTCCTGTAACTCACTCCATCCTATGCTTCTTATTTTAGGCATAAACTCTTTGTGAAACTGGTTCTGAAATTCTTTGCCAATTAGTGTGTAAAAAACTGAAAATTTCTCACTGAACTTATCATCAAAACCAAATCTACTATATAGATCTGACAGCTCTTTATCATCTAATTCTTGAATAAGATTTTTCAAGTTTGAAAGTATTGGATTTTTCAAATTATGATTCCATGTAGAATGATAACCAAGCTTATACCTCAAATTTCCTTGATAGTAACTGTTTATTGTTTCCATCGCATTTTCAAAAAAGTTAGACATATTACTATTAATAACACTCTGATACTTCTCTCTTTTTTGAAGAGGAATCTGATCTATAAATGTATCAACAAGTGACAAAATTGCGTTCTTTAGGGCATCTACTGCACTTTGAGGTAAGACATCATATATCTCTAATCTCGTATATGGCAGGTCTTTCCTAAAATTTTTTGGCAAGTAACGTGACGAAAATTGCAATATCACCAGAGCAAGTTTATCATCAAACGCACTAGTATATTCTATATCATCTTCTGGAAAGTTTATTTCTGCCTTTTGACCAATGAAAGGTTCAATTTTATAGCCAATATTATTTAACCTTCTTTTTAAGTTAATAATTTCACCAGTATTATCTCCATATTTATATAACAACCTTCCTAAGCTACTGGCAGAAATATGGTTACCTTGGTGTATTCCAATACCATTTTTTTCTAAATATTCCCAATCTAAATATTTACTTGGGTCAGGCTTGCGCAATATATAATTTTCAAGACCATCATCATACTCTATTGTGCCAATTTCAAAATGACTAAAAATCATATTTTTCTTGATTTGAAAGCGATTCATTAAGTATGAAATAAGATGTGCAGCAGATAACATTTGTTCATTTGGATAAGGCTCATTTCCAGTGTTTACAAGCTCTATTCCTATTGAATAATCATTCAAAAAAGCTAACTCTATAGTATCCTCACGCTTCAAGTTAATTATATATGCTTCATCAGATAAAAGGACTTCTCTCATCATTTCTTTTTGTTGATCTGTAAAGTGTTGATTACCACATTCACCCAAAAGTTTTGCAACGTTTAGCTGAATATCCTGATCACTTGATTCTTTAAAATAATTGATAAGATTCTTAGAAGATTGCAATTTTGCTTCACTGTATGGAACTCGTATGTAACTTAATCCAGCATGCCACGCACTCTTTTCTATTGGAACCATATATGTAATGGCTCCATCTTTGCCAATGACAAAATGTGCTGAAATTTTACTATTCTGTTCTTTAAACCAATCTACTGCACTACTTGCAGTGTTACAAATAGTGTGATGCAATATAATCATTTCAGGCTTTGCATTTGTGATCCTGCTTGCATAATTTGGAGAGAGATCACCAGTTATTTTACTAATTGATGTTGATTTTTTAATGTCGTCAATATCAGTTTTTATGACATCCCTATCATTGCCTTCAACAGACCTTATTCGTACTTTATGAAATATGCCAACAACAAAACAAGCTATTATCACGCCTGCAATAAAAAACTTTTTAAACATAAAGACAAAAAACCATGACAGTATTCATAAGACTATTTTTCTCTATTTAAATATTAATTTAAGTTGGGTAAATTCCCAGTAAAGAGCAGCACTCCTGAAACCAATATTACCCAAAGTACTGATATTGGTAAAAACACTTTCCAACCAAGACGCATGAGTTGATCATATCGATAACGAGGTATTGTAGCTCTAATCCAAATAAATATGAACAAAAGTATAACTATTTTTAAAATAAACCAAATTAAACCTGGAATCTTATAAAGTAAACTAAACTCGAGTGGTGGGTACCATCCACCAAGGAAAAATATTGTCATCATAGCACTTGCTAAAATCATGTTTGCGTACTCTCCAAGGAAAAAGAGAGCAAAAGGCATGGAAGAATATTCAACATTATACCCGGTGACGAGCTCTGATTCAGCTTCTGGTAAATCAAACGGATGGCGGTTGGTTTCTGCAAGTAAAGAAATGAAAAATATTACCCCAATAGGCATTAGTAGGAGATCAATCCAAAATGGCATGCTATGCTTTACTACAACCATCTCTCCAAGATTTAATGTGCCAGTAGTAATAACAACTGTAGCAACTATTAGGCCTATTGAAACTTCATATGAAATCATTTGAGCAGCTGACCTTATGCCGCCAAGAAATGCGTAGTTAGAGTTGCTTGACCAACCTGCAATAATGATGCCATAAACTCCTAAAGATGATATAGCGAGCACATAAAGCACCCCGACGTTAATGTTTGCTATAACCTTAGGAATCACCACTTGCTGACCATTTTCTACAATTACATCAGCACCAAACGGTATAACTGCCCAGGCAATCAATGCTAAAATAAAGGTCAGCATTGGGGCCATAATAAACAGTATGGTACTTGCTCTAAATGGTATTATTGGCTCCTTAATTATTAATTTGATAGCATCTGCAAACGGCTGCAATAACCCAAATGGCCCGACTACACTTGGACCGTGCCTCAGTTGAATTGCGGCAATGACTTTACGTTCAAAATATACCAAATATGCTACTGAAAGCAAAAGTGGAATAAGGAGAAAGAGAATTTTAAATATTAAATGCATATAGCCCTAAACCAAAAAAGTAATTCATAATTGCCAAAATGAAGAATATAGCAAGTCCACGAGATAAAGCAGATGATGTTATTAGAGTAAGAGCAGCAACTATATTCCGCAGCTTACCATTTTTCAATTTAGCATAGCAGCATGGTACGCATCCAATGAACACTATAAATAACATAACTACAATAATCATGGGTCGAAAATGATTATTTCCCTTACCTAAAACTATATTAAGTACAATCAAATATCCAAATGCCTCAATAAATTGCTTGAAAAAATTAAATATCTTTGATGATGTACCATTTTCTAATTTAGCATAATCCCATGACATGCATCCAAGTAAAATAATCATGAATATTATGAACGGAAAATGACGCCATCCATCTTCAGTAAACACAAAAAATCCAATAGCTACCCATATAAATCCATTAATAAATAATTTTACAATATGCGCACGTAATTGTAACAATGTATAGTGCTTATGTTCTGAACTTGGATCTTGGTTCATTATCATGAAATTGGCTTGATGCTCAAAGTAAACCAAGACTGGCAGTAAAAAAGGCGTTAAAAAAAATAAAATATTAACTAGCATTATCATAAAAAGCCTTGGTACAATCTGCCATTATTTTTGAAGCGCGACTTATTGAATCTGTCATATAAAAATTATACTCTTTTAAAGTAAAAGGTATTTTACTTAAATTTATTTCATCACTGCTTATTGACACCCATTTATTTTTTATTACTTGATCAGCATTTCTAAACTGTGGACCTAAAGTATCTAATTTTTTTCTCACATCAAATAAACTATCATACGGCAATGAGAGATCCAAATATTGTGAGAGATTCTTAATAATTAACCAGTCTTCCTTTGCTTCACCAGGTGGGAATACAGCTAAATTTGTCCTTTGCGCTCTGCCTTCAGTGTTTACATAAGTTGCATATTTTTCTGTATATGCAGCGCCAGGTAGTATGATGTCTGCTACGTGTGCGCTTTTATCACCATGGTGGCCTTGGTAAATTACAAACGTATTTTCTAATTTTGATGTATCAATTTCATCTGCAGCAAGAAGATAAACAACTTCTATGTCACCGCTTTCTGCACTTTCCAGTATCTGATTAGTGTCTTTCCCACCTTTTTTAGGAATAAACCCGACGTCTAGCCCACCAACTCTTGCTGCAGCTTTATGAAGCACATTAAAGCCATTCCAATCATCTCTGATCATGTTAAATTTTTCTGCAATTGTACCAGCTAGAGCTAAAATTGAGTTAGCATCATCTCTTATCAATGCCTCTTGACCGATAATTAGCATAGGATTCTGAGCAGCATTTAGCAGCTCGCAGAATTTATGCTTTCCTTCTGCTATTTCATTTAAAATATTTGGGTTGTCACCTAATTTTTCAACATGATATAGGTATTGAGTATCAGGACCAATGCTTGCAATAGTAAAACCACCTTGCAAATATCTCTTTCTCAATCTTGCATTAATGATCGGCGCTTCTGTTCTTGGGTTTGTATTGATCAACAGGCACAAATCTGCATTTTCTATACCATCAATTGTAGTATTAAACACGTAAGATGCGCGATTATTTGGTATAAGCTTTGCACCATCTTGTCTGCAATCTATATTGCCAGAACCAAGCTTCTGCATCATTTCTTTGAGTAGAAGCATAGACTCAGAGTCTGCTAAATCCCCTGCAATCGCAGCTATTTTGTGTGAGTTTGTATTCTTTAATTTTTTTGCAGCAGCAGTTAATGCCTCGTTCCAATCAACTGGAACTAATTTACCATCCTTTTTTACATAAGGTCGATCAAGACGCTGCACTTTTAACCCATCATAAGCAAATCGAGTTTTATCTGATATCCATTCTTCATTTATTTCTTCATTCAGCCTTGGTAATATCCGCATAACCTCCGGGCCACGATAATCAACTCTGATTGCACTTCCAACCGCATCCAGTACATCTATAGTTTCACAGTGTGATAGCTCCCATGGACGAGCTGTGAAGGAATAAGGTTTTGAAGTTAAAGCTCCAACTGGGCAGAGATCTATGATATTTCCAGATAATTCAGAGCTGATGTGCTTTTTTATGTAAGTGCTGATTTCTACATTTTCTCCTCTTCCGATTCCTCCAAGTTCATTTGTACCTGCAACGTCTGATAAAAATCTAACACACCTTGTACAATGAATACATCGATTCATCGCTGTTTCAATCAGCGGACCAAAATGCTTTTTTGGTACAGCTCTTTTATGCTCCTCGAGTCTGCTAACTCCTTTGCCATAAGTCATTGTGATGTCTTGCAAATCGCACTCACCACCTTGATCACAAATTGGACAATCGAGTGGATGATTAATTAGTAAGAATTCAAGCACACCTTCACGCGCTTTCTTAACCTTTGGAGTATCAGTGTGAATAACCATGCCTTCTGCAACTGGCATTGCACAAGAGGCTACTGGTTTTGGAGGTCCACCCTCCACTTCAACTAAACACATTCTGCAATTACCAGCAATTGCCAAGCGCTCATGATAACAAAAGCGTGGAATCTCCACCCCCGCTATTTCACAAGCTTGAATTATAGTGAGACCATGCTCTACTTCACATTCCTTAGAGTTGATAGTAACTTTAACCACAAATTTAAACCTATGATACAGCTTCCCATTTTATAGGATCACCATTTTCATCTTCAACCAGATTACCATCTTCATATTGAGCAGACATGTATTTGTCACGCTCATCACGATTTACATATAGAACAGGCTTCACTGGTTTATCCTTATACATTCTTTGCTCAGCTTTCTTACGCTGAGTAGGGTTGTTTTTACTAGCTGTCTTCGCCGTTGCCATATAAATTCCTAAAAATTTCTCATTCTATTTTAACACTTAAGTATACAGCGTCAATATTAAATAATTTTAAAAATTCAATAAGTAAGCAATGATATTGATTGCTGTAGAGAAATGTTAATTAGGTTTACATCCTATTACTACTGTATTTGCAAGTTTATCATAAAAAGTTTGTTTTCGTTGATCGAATATTGCAAATATTAAAACTAAAATTGGTAAAATCAAAGAATATCTAGAAACATAATCACACAGCAAGGAAGAAATAATTGAGAAAACTGTCTGAGAAACACACCTTATTGTTGCTTGTATTAGAGTGACATTTGTAAATGTATTTACGTCTTTGACATATATACCACATAACAGCTTTCCTGGAGTGCCACCAAGCCTTGTTATCATTAATATTTCTAGTACTGCGCACAGCACTGACGTAAAGATTGTATAAGTAGATGTTAATTGTTTAGTTTCATCAAGAAAATCGGTATAGATTTCATTATTACCTGATAGTGCAATATACAAAATAAATAGAGGAAAGAAAAATATGATAGAGTCAAGTATTACTGCCACAGTACGTCTTGTAAATCCTACATAAATTACTCGAATGTCAGTTGTGATATCCATAAATCCCCACGTTTCATAATATTATCCTAATATAAAAACATGTGATTAAATAATCGTAAATATGTTAATTTACGTAATGTGTAGTGTTCACTACACTTCCACTCGCTACTTCATTTATTTCATTAACCATTGAAGATGGCAACTCTGGTGGTTTTTGTTGTGAATTGAGCAATTGAAACACAGCATATACTATTATAATAGTAAGCAATGCAGCAATTGCTAGATTAGTAAAATTGTCTTGTGGCAAAATACCTTTAAATGGCTGTAATAGTTTTTGTTTCATAAAAAGATAATCAACAATACATACCACAAGAGATAATGTAGCTGCACCTAAAATAACCCAGCAAGCTGTGTTTTTATATTTTGTATTTTTTTCTTCTTTATGCTCTTGGTGTGGATTTTGGTAATATATATTCTGAGGATCCGTTACTCTTTTTTCAAACTCATCACTAAATCCATCACTGTTTTGATTTTTTAGTAATTTTTTCAGAGTACTTTTGATACTTTTAGGATGTGAAAATCCTTGATTACCTTCATTTGCATATATTGCAGATGTATTGAATTCTCTAGTAAGGTCACCTATACCTTTATTGTCAAGTCTATACGTGGTGAATCCATTTTGATGTGGTAACTCAATTTGCCTTATTACTTGCGTTAGTTGTATAATATAATTATAACACGCAGAGGTATTTATCTTTTGAGCTTTCTCATTAATATATTGATTGAGTGGCAAAATATCTTGATGACTTCTGTGTACAGAGAAGATGCCATAACTAGAAAATAATAATGCAATATCTTTATCTGTTTTTATGTTATGGATAGAATAATAGTGACTGATCACTTCTTTACATAAGCTAAATTCTTTATCAAACTTATCCGCATAATTTATCTTTAGCAGCCCTTTAACGCTCTTTAGTACTTGTTCTTCAAAATCACTTTCATTGTTAAATAAAGTGTTGCCTTTTGGGTTTGCTAAAATATTAAGCAACTTGAATTTTTTCTCATCTTCCGTTGGCTGTTCATGATTTATAATTTCATTTAACTGTTGTCCCAGCATATTATTGCTAACTGCTGCATATATTTTATCGATTACTTCCTGAGTACTTAACTGATCATTCTCAGCAAGAATTTTATAAGCTTGAGTATGAATCAGAAATAGTCCTTGTAGACTGAACATTAAATTGAAATATCTATCCAGTGGTTCCTCTGCTTTTCTAATGAACGAAGAAAGATCGAGGTGATTTCTATGATCTATAATATGACGACCTAAATCAGCATGTTGAAAACTGCCGCAGCGAATGAATACAGCCTCTAATAAATTACCCTTACCAACAATTTTTATCAGCTCTTCAACTTCTTTGATCATTACCTATACCTATGATACCACGCTTATTATAATATAAGTGATATTAAGCGAAATTACAAGAAAATGTTATGCTAGATTTAGACTATACGTCAAAATAAATTTGCTGGTTGAGCGCATATCCACCCGCCACCAATAACTTGTTCATCTTTATATGCCACACAAGCCTGACCAGGGCTAATTCCAAAGTAGTCATCATTTAAGACAACACAAGCTTTATCTTTTTCTTCAGTTTTATATATTGTTGCTAAACTCCCTGCGTGTGATGATCTGAGCTTCACAGTTACTTCCATACCCTCTTTTGGTTGTTCTAACCAATTTAATTCTTTGATTAGTATCTTCTTTTGCATAAGCGCACTAATCGGTCCAACCACAACCTCATTACTTTTTGTATTAATTTTTACCACATAAAGAGGTTCATTGTGTGCAATACCTAAGCCTTTCCTCTGCCCAACTGTAAAATTTACTATACCGTTATGTTCTCCTAAAATTTCCCCATCTGTATTTACTATTTTACCTTTTTGCACAGACTGAGGAGCGAGCTTTGCTATTGTCTTACTATAGCTTTCAGAAACAAAGCATATATCCTGACTGTCTGGCTTATCGGAAATTTGTAAGCCAAAATATTTCGCTAATTTCCTTATATCATTTTTATAAAATCCACCCAGTGGAAACCTAAGGAATTTTAGTTGCTCTTCCGTTGTTGCAAATAGAAAATAACTTTGGTCTTTGCTCTTATCAATGCTTCTGCACAACTTCACTTCGCCATTTTTTTCTAATCTTCTCACATAGTGCCCTGTCACTAACACGTCAGCATCCAGATTTTTCGTAACCTGCAATAAATCACGGAATTTCACTGTTTGGTTACATTTTACACAAGGTATAGGTGTTTCCCCACGCATATAGGTGTCTGCAAAGTCCTTTATTACCTCTTTTTTAAATATTTCTTCATAATTTAGAATATAGTGAGGGAATCCAACACTTTCAGCCACGCGCTTGGCGTCGTAAATATCTTTCCCAGCACAACATGCGCCTTTTCTTGCGTTAGCATTATCAGTGCTTCCATACAGCTGGAGAGTCACACCGATTACTTGATATCCCAAATTATGTAACAAAGCTGCAGCAACAGAACTATCAACTCCACCGGACATTGCAACAACAGCTTTGGTTTGATTAGGAGATTTACCTTTTAATAAAGGTTCAATTTCAAATTCTTCGAGCACGGTTATCTTATACTTATAAACAAATATTGTACAGAATAATATGAAAATTAAAAGAGCTAGAGCAGTTTGTTCATGAGTTTGCTGCAAAATACCCACTAAAAAATTATTTATGCTTCCATTATACCCTAGAGCTCTGCATCTAAAGGTGGACTATTTCCCTCATCATCGCATTTGCAGCATCCATATTTCTTAGCACTTCTAACTGAATGTCACGCAGCTCTGTATCTATATTTATATTTCCTAACCGCACTTCATTCATGGATTCATTTATAGCTCTCATAATTAGCATGCGTTCTATACGGGAAAGTGGTTCAGGTTGCCGCGCATCAGGAGGGTTGTTTGGACCTAAGGAACGATTCCTGAAAATTTTACATATATCTATTAAACAGATAAGCAATAAACCTAAAGCAATTCCAAGAATAGAGTATGGAACAATTTCAGAAGATTTAGATATATCTATTACATAACAGGCAATAGAACTAACTTCTTCAAATAGAACCAGTGGGGTGCCAACAGAGAACAATAGCTGTGAAGCAAAAAAATATCCATTGCCAGCTACTATGTCAGCAAATACAGCAAAGCAATATAAGGATGCCAATCCAGAGATTAATAGCTCTCTTTTATCATGAAAACGGCTATTTATAGATACACCATTAAATATAAATCTTCCTAGCAGATACATATGAAAACTAAGAGCGATCATAGCATATAATGCTAATGACGTATGTAACATTCCGCATTCCAGTACAATAGCTACCAAGACAGCGCTGGATGCAGCAGCAATAAGAGCTTTTGCCATATGTGGTTTTGCTTTTTTTAATAGAAGTTTAGCTTGATCAGACAACGTGGTACGTCTGTATATCTCTTCCTCAATTTTCCTTACAATTTCAGAAGTACCCAATTTTTTTGCATATTCTAGTGCAGTGTCATTGTACCGATTTGGGGGATAAGGGTAATTATTAACCTGATAGTCATTTTTAATAGAAAAATCTATGCTTTGATCTGCTAACAAAAGCTTTACTGCTTCAGCAAGCTTAAAAGAAATAGCCATGTGTAAAGCAGTATTTCTCTGCTTTCTATTTTGAATATTAATGTTGATATTTGGATTTTTTATGAGTAAGTCAGCCATGCTTTTGTATGCATCCTCACTATTGCCATCAATTGCCCATGCTGAAATTATACTCATTAATGGTGTATCGCCATCAACAAATGAATTAACATCAGCACCATCTTTTATGGCTTTTTCAAATTTTTGTAAATTTAACTCATCAATAGCTTCAAACAGCTCTTGAGTTGCTCTGCTTAACATTATAGTACCTTACATACCTTAAGTGACATACTATAATTTATTGTATAAATAGTCTATTGTCTATAGCTATTCATCTTTTTCGCTGCCAAGATCTTTTAGCATACTATAATTGCCTTTTCTGAATCTACTTTTTAAAGATGTCACTCCGCCTTCACTAATTCCACTTAAGCTGAGCGCTGCTGCACCAAGCTGCAGTCCTATTTCAGATGTTTCAGGAATAATTTTACTAGCCCCTAGATCTTTATAAATTTCTACATTACTTAGATCAGGCAAACGTATTATAATATTTACATGCGGAAAATTTGCTGCAACTAAAGAAACAATCTTTTTTATAGTGACCTCATTTTTTATTGAGATGACAATTGCTTGCGCTCTTTCTATTCCTATTGATTCTAAAATCTCTGGTCTTGTAACATCGCCAAGGTATATAGGAAAACCATCACTTTTTCCTTCCTTGACTATTTTTGATTGAATGTCCACAACAACGTAACTTAAATGTTCCGCAGTAAGCATTTTTGTTACCATGTATCCAACTCTACCAAACCCAGCAACTATTACATGATTGTGCAGATCTTGTGTGTCTGTCTCTACTGCTTCATCGTCTAATATTACTTCACTACTTGATGAATTTGCTATCCAATCTCCGATTCCTGATAAAAGAGGAGTGAAAGCCATTGTTACTGTAGTTAATATCATAAGTATTTGAGCAACGTCCTTGTCTAATACTTCCAGTCCACTTGCTAAACGAAATAAAATAAATGCAAACTCACCACCTTGCGCAAGTAGTAATCCTGCTTGTATAGCAGGTGCAGCCTTAAATCCAAAAAATCTACACAAAGTATATATTATGGATGTTTTTAAAACAATAAGGATAATAGACAGTAAAGTAATGAGAGGTAATTGACTGAATAAAAGTTGAATGTCCATAGACATACCAACAGTCATAAAAAATAGCCCAAGAAATAAATCCTTAAATGGCAAGACTGCATGTTCTACGGAAAGTCTATGTTCTGTTTCTGCAACTAATAATCCAGCAACGAATGCTCCGAGTGCCATCGATAAATTAAAATGTTCAGTAACATAAGCTGCTCCGAGCACTATCAAAAGTGTTGTTGCTACAAATATTTCATTACTCTCCATTTTAGCAATAACTGAAAATAGAGGTCTAAGGAGCAGCCTGCCAATTATGAATATTAGTACTAAAGCAATAGCTGCTTGTCCTAATGACTGTACTAATGAGCTTATAATGCTACCCTCGGAATTGCCACCTAGTATGTTTATAAACACTATCAAAGGGACTACTGCAAAATCCTGTAATAAAAGTACGGCAATGGATAATCTACCTACTTGTGTTGCCTGATGACCTTTTTCTTGCAGAACCTGCAATACCATCGCTGTTGATGATAATGCAAGGCTGCCACCAATAACCAGTGCTGTCTTTGAATCTGCTCCAAAAGCACGGGCAACACACCATATTGCTATTGTTGTAACTACAACTTGAAGAGAGCCAAAACCAAATACATGGATGCGCATGGCAATTAATCGCTCAAATGTTAATTCAAGACCTATAATAAATAGCAGAAAAACTACGCCAAATTCTGCAAGATTTTCCATTACTGCAGCTGAATGTATTAATTCTAATCCAGGAAGATTAGTCAATGCCCCAGCAACAAAATAACCAAGCACTGGACTAATATTCATCTTCCAAAAGGCTATGACTATGAATACAGCAGCAGAAAGTAAAATTATAATATCAAACAAGTACTGAGAAGTGCTGTGCATGATATTTAACCTGTAGGATTAGACCATTTAATTGAGCAGCCGATACTGGACTTTTGATCAGATGGACAAGTACCTGTTTCTGCAACAAATTTCATGGCTTGAAATAAATCACTACTTCCCACCTCATAACCTGGGATTCTCTCTTTTTTTGCATCATTAAAACGTCCACGATAACAAAGATTTAAATTGGAATTAAAACCAAAAAAATCAGGAGTACAGACAGCACCGTACTCTCTTGCTACTTCTTGTGTGCTATCAATGAGATATGGAAATGTGAATTTATTTTTCTTGGCAAAATTGATCATATTTTCTAATGAATCTTCCGGATATTCATTCACATCATTTGGCATTATTGCAACAGCATTTACCTGGTGATCTTTTTTCAATAGATCAATATCACTGACTAAATTGCTAATAATTGACTGAACGTAAGGACAGTGATTGCATATGAACATTACAATAAGACCATTTTCGCCACAACATTCACTTAATGTATAGTGTTTGTTATCCACCCCCAAAAGATTAAAATCCTTTGCAATGAAGTCAAAATCTACCTTAGGTGTATTAAGAGCAACCATAAGCTTAAAGTGAAACGTTAGTATATTACGTATAATTTATGATTTTATTACTTAAGTGTCAAACGGTTTCTATGTATACTATTTGCAAGCTTTTCATAATTTAAAATTTATGTTCATAACATTTGAAGGGATAGACGGCTCTGGAAAAACGACACAATCCAAGATGCTTGCAGATTATTTCAAGCAAATTCATGGAGAAGATAACGTAGTGTTAACCAGAGAACCAGGAGGCACTGATTTCGCAGAAAAAATAAGAGGAGTATTGTTGAAAACTGATATTGATCCTATTTCTGAACTCCTATTGCTTGTCTCAATGAGATATGAGCATATGAAAAAATTAATATTACCGTCTCTTGAAATAGGGAAAGTAGTAATTTGTGATCGATTTATTGATTCAACTATTGCATATCAAGGATATGGACTTAGTGTTGACTTGGAGCTCATAAGAAAATTGCACAAGTTACTGGAAATAAAACTTCCAGATATCACATTCATTTTAGATATTGATGTTGATGTTGGATTAAGTAGAGCGCAAGATAAAAATAAATATGAAGAGATGGATGTTGATTTTTATAATAAAGCTAGAAAAGGGCTCAAAGGAATAGCTACAAAAGAACCAGGCAGGTGCTATATTCTCACTGAGATTAGAACAAAAAATGAAAATGAAGTTCACGCTGAAATTATTAGGCTTCTTAAACTAAGGCATTTGGCTTAGCTACCTATATCATATCTAAAAAATCCACCTGGCCACTCTAAGAAATTCAACGCTGAATATACTTTAGTTTTTGCTTCTTCTATTGTGTCTCCTTCTGCTACTATATTTAATACTCTTCCACCATCAGAAATCCAATCACCGTTTGAATCCAGTTTTGTACCAGCATGAAATACCAATATGCCAGGCATACTTTCGATTTTATCCAATCCTTTAATTACTTCTCCCTTTTGATATTCACCTGGATATCCTTTGCTTACTACAACTACACAAATTGTAGATTTATTATTCAGTTCCACTGTTTTTGCATTTAGCTTTCCTTGTGCAACTGACAACATCAATTTTAACAAATCACAATTAGAATCAAGCCTAGGTAATATGGATTGTGCTTCTGGATCACCAAACCTGACATTATACTCAAGAAGTTTTGGGCCGTCTTTGCAAAGCATTAAACCAGCAAATAGTATTCCCTTATAAGGAGTGCCCATATTAACTAATGCTTGAATTGTAGGATATATTATTCTTTGAACAATTTTTTGTTCCATATCTTTATTTATAATTGAAGGTGAGGAATATGACCCCATACCTCCGGTATTTTGACCTTCATCATTTTCATCAGCTCGTTTGTAATCCTTTGCATATCCAAAGGTTACCACCTTCGACCCATCAATAAGAGCAAAAAAACTTACTTCTTCTCCAGTTAAAAATTCTTCTATGATTATTTCTTCACCTGATTCACCAAATTTTTTCTCCACTAACATTAAATCTATTGCTGAAAAAGCTTCATCTTCTGTGTAACATATTATTACGCCTTTCCCTGCTGCAAGTCCATTTGCTTTCACTACGAGCGGAAATTTTACTTTATTGCCCTGTACAAAATTTTTAGCTAATTTTTCATCGACAAAACGCTCGTACTTGGCAGTTGGTATACCATATTGTTTGCATAGTTCTTTGGTAAAAGATTTTGATGCTTCAAGTTTTGCAGCTGCTTGGCTTGGCGCAAAGACGTTTATTCCCTCTGCAGCTAAATCGTCAGAGAGTCCATTAATTATTGATTGTTCTGGACCAATAATTACCAATTCTATATTTTCTCTCTTACAAAATTGTGTCACATCCATTGAATTTTGAATATTTATATCCACAAGAATCGCAAAATTTTCCATAGCCTTGCGGCCAGGAGTGACGTATAATTCAGTTAACATAGGAGATTTTTTTAAAGCCCAAAGTAGGGCGTGCTCACGTCCACCGGAACCTATGACTAAAACCTTCATCTTTATTTCCTCGATTTTTTGTATGCCAAAATTATTACTTTTGTATAACAGTATCACTGCCCATATATTTTTGCAACACGTTTGGTATTGCAATTGAGCCATCAGAATTCTGATAATTTTCCATTATGGCGACAATAGTCCTTCCTATCGCTAAAGCTGAGCCATTTAAAGTATGAACGTATTTTTTTGTTTTTTTATCAGCATTCAAAGAATATTTAGTGTTCATTCTTCTTGCCTGAAATGTGCCGCAATTTGAGCAGCTTGATATCTCTCTATATTTATTTTGTTCGGGTAACCATACTTCTATATCATAAGTTTTTTGTGCAGCAAAGCCCATATCACCGCTGCATAATAGCATAACTCTATACGGTAATTCTAATTTTTTTAGTATCTCTTCAGCAACATTTGTCATACGTTCAAGCTCATTGTTTGATTGGCTTTCAGTTGTAATGCTAACTAACTCCACTTTACCAAACTGGTGTTGCCTTATCATTCCCCTAGTATCGCGACCTGCACTTCCTGCTTCTTTACGAAAACACTCTGAATACGCAGTAAAACGAGCCGGAAGCTCATTTTCACTCATCAATTTACCTGCAACTAGATTTGTCAACACTACTTCACTTGTGGGAATTAATCTTAATTTATCAGTAGTTAAATATGAGTCATCGGAAAATTTAGGTAACTGGCCAACGTTATACATAGCCTCATCCTTTACCAAAATTGGGTGATATATCTCAACATAGCCAAATTCATTTACATGCGTTTCAAGCATAAAATTTACTAATGCTCTTCCAAGCTTAGCTAATTGTCCTTTTAGCACTGCAAATCTTGATCCAGAAATTTTTGCTGCTTGTTCAAAATCCATTAAACCTAACTTTTCCCCCAGCTCATAATGAGCTTTTGATGTAAAATCAAATTGCTTTTTTTCTCCATGTTTTCTAATTTCTACATTGGAATTCTCATCTTCGCCTATTGGCACATCTTGCGCGGGAATATTCGGTAAACTCGAAAGAGCGCTAGCTAGCTTATCCTTTTCTATTTGTTCTTTTAAGCTAATTGTCTCTATTTCATTTGTGATGTTTTTTGATAATTCTATCTGTTCCTCGCAAGGGCTCTTGCTCGTTTTTAGCTTCTTTATTTCCTCTGTAATTTCGTTGCGCTTCCTATTTAAATCCTGCAGCTTAGTTGTGAATGACCTTTTTGCGCAATCGATTGCTAATATTTCTTCCGCATTAAGCTCTTTTATCCCCCTATTTTTCATTGCTTCACTAAATGTTTCGGGATCTTTGCGTATATGTTCTATATCATGCATAATTTCATACTTATCAATGCTATTACTTTACTTTAAAAGCTTTCAGCACTCAACATGATAATAATATTCTAAAATAGCTATTACGTGTTGATTTTTTTGCTAGGGTGTGCTAAAATATTAGTACCCAGTAGTTCAGGATTAAACATGAGTAACGATCGATTAAATGTGTATAATAATTACATACAAAAACACTCGCTAAGTGGTTTCAAGTCAGGTTTAAAGTACGGTACTTATCTCTATATAGGTGCTACTTTTGCTTGCTTAATGAGCCCATTATGTTTTATCCTTGGTGCTAATGTATTAGCTAATATTTTAATTCTACCACTTGCGATACTAATCTCTAATCCTATAGCTTGGATTGTAATGGGAATGATTTTTATAGCTGCATCTGGAGTAATAATGAGTATGGCTACCCCTCTATTTCACTTGGCTAAAGATCTTATTAATAAAGCAAGAGTTCAAAAAAAGAGTGAGGAAAAAGATATCGAACACGAGCCAACTCTAGAAACTCCAGAAAGGTCAATAACTCCAATAGCTCTAGATATTCCAAAAACCCCAGACAGGGAGAGTGGTATTGTTATACAGGAAGTAGTTAAGGATTCTTTTGTCACTGCAACAAATAAAGGAAATTATGAGTATGAATTAACTACTACTGATATTAGAGGTATTGCAGAAAGTAAATATGGATGGACAGCTCATAAAGATAGAAAAGGCTTGAAAAATATTTCTAAAGGTGTGTTTTTTGCTTGTCCTGACGATCTTACATGCTCTTTAGAGAAAGAACTAAAAGAATATAAAAATAAAGTGAAACAAGGAAGTGATAATTTAATATTTACCTCAATCCTTAACTTAAATGGAAATCATTGGGTAACATTGGTTGTTTCTTATGATAAAGAGAGTAAAAAGTTTAGAGCTTACTATTGCGATTCATTTGGTAAACCAATACCAAATGATATATCGGATGTATTAAATAATACCCTAGGAATAGATAGCAGTGATATTGGAATATCTGAAGCTGAACAACAAAAAGATGGAGATACGTGGAATTGTGGAATATTTGCCTTAATAAATGCCAAGAAAATTACAGATATGATAAAAGAAGGCAAATCATTTGGTGAAATTGGCAATGCATTGTCAAGATGCAAATTTAGTCTGGAACGAAAAAGAAAAGTGTTTGCAGATGCGCTAAAGCAGGATAAGCAAAGCAGATCTAGCACGCCAGATGACAGAAGTCGTAGAATTTCTGGTGATTCATTGGATAGTGGTTGTGGTTTAGATGGCGAAGAATTTTGCGGAGATTGGCCTACTCTTGTACATCAAACAAATAGAGGAAATTATGGTTACTGGTTACAGCAACATGATATATCTTATATTGCAAGAATTCAGTATGGGTATTTGGAAGCTTCTGAAAATAATGTATTTTTCTCTATTACTGGTGATGTGAACTCTTTAAATGAAAGGTTAAAAGAATATAAAAACAAAGCAGAACAAGAAAATTCAAAAAAAACATTCACTTCAGTCATTAATTTAGGAGGTAATCATTGGGTAACATTAGTTGTTAGTTATAATCCAGCAAATAAGAAATTTGTGGCTTACTATTGTGATTCATTTGGTACCCCATTACCAGATGTAATAGATCCAAGCGTAGAAAGTAGTATATACACTGCTAATAAAATTACTGAAAAGCAATTAATACCTTTAATGAATGAAAATAGTAAGTTAATACGCAAACAAGAAAGTAATACGGATAATTCAAAGATTGAAGAAGAAAAGCAGAATAACGAAGCGGCATTAAGATGTGTAAGACAGGATAAAGAAGAACTAGTGAACAAACAAATCAATACTGCTCACATAGTAGGTATATTGCAAGCGACGCTAGGAATAAATGATAACAGCAATATAAAAAGCTCTAAAGCTAAACAACAAAATGATGGATGGAATTGCGGAATATTTGCACTAGAAAATGCTAATATAATTACACAGATGCTTACTGAAGGTAAATCGCTTGATGATGTTGAAAAAGAATTATCAGAATATAAGCTTGATTTGGATGAAAAGAGAAGGGAATTTACAAGAGCGCTTATGAATGATGAAGAGTGGAGGAGTGCTGATGAAAATGATCTTTTATATGATAGAGCAGCACCTTTTTCAAAAACTGAAAGTGTTTTATCTTTGCAAAGTGTGTTATCTTATTGTCCTATAGTATAACTTGAAATCAACACAACTTATGTCACTACAAATAGGAAACTTAACAATTGATTCCTCGGTAATCTTGGCTCCGATGTCTGGTGTGACTGATTATCCATTCAGAGCTGTGGTTAAAAAACTTGGTGCAAGCTTGTTAATTTCAGAGATGATTGCAAGCAGGGCTATGATCATGCAAACTCGCCAAAGTTTACAAAAAGCAAAAGTTGATGAGCTAACTGCTGTTCAGCTTGCTGGATGCGAACCAGATGTTATGGCGGAGGCTGCAAAACTAAACGAGGATATGGGTGCTAAAATAATAGATATAAATTTCGGTTGCCCTGTTAAGAAAGTTGTAAATGGTTATGCAGGATCGGCTTTAATGAAAGATGAGAAAAAAGCTGCTGAAATCATTGAAGCTGTGGTCAACGCAGTGAATATACCAGTTACAGTGAAAATGCGTACTGGATGGAATGACGAAAATCGTAATGCTCCGCGTTTAGCAAAAATTGCTGAGGATTTAGGAGCAAAAATGATCACTGTGCATGGTAGGACAAGGGCACAGCTTTATAATGGTCAAGCAGATTGGAAATTCATTAGAAATGTCAAAGAGCAAGTAAAAATTCCAGTTATAGTGAATGGTGATATCAAAAATTTAAATGATATTCAAACTGCTTTAAAAGAATCAGGAGCAGACGGGGTAATGATAGGTCGTGGTGCTTATGGCAAGCCTTGGCTAATTAATCAAGCAATGAACTTTTTAAATGGAAATGAAATTTCTGAGCTAACGCCTTCAAAGAAATTAAGCACCATACTTGAGCATTATGACAGCATCCTTGAGTACTATGGAAATGATCCAGGCATAAAAATGGCCCGCAAGCACATAGGTTGGTATAGTAGTGGGCTTAAAGGTTCGTCTGAATTTCGCGTGAGAATAAATAATATGATAGATAGTGCGGAAGTCAAAGAAAGTATTATTGACTTTTTCAGTAAAAATATGACCTCTCTGGATTCAAATGCTTCGCTTGGCTAGTGTGTAAAATGACACCATTAGGGCTACTTGCATAAGCGCTATTTCTTCTTATAAAGTTTACTCCATACTTTCTTGTTAGTTAGCACAAAAAATACTGTTAAAATTACAAAATATGCCACTACTTTTAACCCAAGCTTGTGCCTTCGTTCCATTTCTGGTTCTGCTCCCCATTGTAAAAAGCTCACTATATCATATGCCATATTCTCAACTGTAGCTTCCACTTCACCATCATACTGTACTAAACCTTCAGATAGTGGTGGTGCCATGGCTAGTCTGCCTGTTGGAAAGTAAGGGTTAAAATACAAATCATTTTCATCATGCTCATCACCTTTATAACCAGTAAGTAATGAATAAATATAATTTGCACCATCATGTCTTGCTTTAGCAATTAAGGATAGATCTGGTGGAACTGCACCATTATTGCTTGCCGCTGCTGCTTCTTTTGAATCAAAAGGTGCAATAAAATAGTCTGAAGGTACTCCAGGTCTATCGAACATTTCACCCAAATCATTTGGGCCATCTTTTACTTGGTAAGAAGCTGCAATCTGTTTTACGTCTTCTTCAGAAAATCCAATATCTTGTAAATTACGAAATGCCACCCTATTCATTGAATGGCAAGCTGCACAGACCTCCTTATATACTTTATAGCCACGTTGAATTGATTCTCTATCAAAAGATCCAGTAATTCCGTCAAATTTCCAGTCCATTTTTTTGTTTGGTGATGGTTGAAATTCTTCAGCGGATATAAAGCTAGATAAAAATAATATGAAAAGCATTACCAACAGAGAGGATGTCATTCCAGTGCGTGACACTGGAATCCAGCTTATTTCATTACTGACATTATGTTTATCGCATGCTTCTAGAATCGGTTGTTCATTGCATAATTTGTAAGTGTTTTTATACCTGGATCCCAGTGTCACGCACTGGGATGACAACAAAAGATACTTGGATAACAATGCAGGAAATTTTATAAAAGTTCTATTTTTCAGCAGCATCACTTCATCTCCGGCACAGAGTTACTTAAAGTTTTTGGTGGTTCCTTTGGCTTTTCATACTTACTAAGAAGCGGCAAAATTATCACAAAATATGCAAAATAATAAAGAGTGGATACTCTACTCATAGTAATATAAGGCTCTTTCACTTCCTGTCCACCGAGCCAAGCAAGAAGCAAAAAATTCACTGCGAAAACCCAAAAAAATTTCTTAAATATGGGGCGATAAGCACCACTTTTGACTTTAGATTTATCAAGCCAAGGCAGAAGAAACCAAACTAAAATAGACGCAAACATGGTAAGCACACCAATAAGTTTGTCTGGAATTGAACGTAGCATCGCATAAAAAGGCAAAAAATACCATTCTGGTACTATGTGAACAGGAGTTACCATAGAGTCAGCTTCTATATAATTGTCTGGATGCCCAAGATAATTTGGAGCGTAAAAAACAAATGCAAATAAGATTACAAAAAACAGGCCAAACGTTATACAATCCTTAGCTATGTAATAAGGATAAAACGAAATGGTATCCTTGCTTGACTTGACTTCCACTCCACTTGGATTACCAGAACCAAATCTATGGAGTGCAATAATATGCAGCATAGCAAGCGCTACAATAATAAAAGGTAACAAATAATGTAGAGCAAAAAAGCGATTAAGCGTTGGATTATCGACAGAGAATCCACCCCATAGCCATATAACTATTTTATTTCCAATTAAAGGTATAGCTGAAAATAAATTGGTTATTACTGTTGCACCCCAAAAACTCATTTGTCCCCATGGAAGTACGTATCCCATGAAAGCAGTTGCCATCATTGCAAAAAATATAAATATACCTACAAACCACACCATCTCTCGTGGCCTCTTGTAAGATCCGTAATATAACCCACGCATTATGTGAGCGTAAACCACCATAAAGAAAAGTGACGCCCCAACAGCATGAGTATAGCGTATCAGCCATCCATAGCTTACGTCACGCATTATACGCTCTACGCTATTGAATGCATGATCAACGTGTGGAGTATAGTGCATAGCAAGAAATATGCCTGTAATAATTTGTAAAATCAGCGCTATGCCAGCCAAAGAACCAAAATTCCAAGCATAATTCAAATTTTTTGGTACTTGATAAGAAGCAACATGTTTTAGAAAAGAAAATATAGGCAGTCTATACTCTATCCATCCTAATATGCCTTTTTCTTCTTTTATTGTTTCTTTTTTATCGTCTTCCTGCATAACTCAAACCTTTCTAAGCACATATTAATTGCTACTTTTAATCTTATTTTTTATTGTAGCAACTTATCCCTTGTACACAATAAAAACTTTAGAAACCTCAGCTTGTATTTTCAAGTAGTGAGTCATTTTCATATCTTATTTACACTAGCAAAGCTATTATAAAGCATAGAAACAAATTCGTTACAACTTATCTTAAAAACAATATAATACTTAATATATCAATAAATAAAAACATAGGAGTTTCGGCTTATGGAATTTCAACTCACTACACATTTTCAGCCAGCTGGTGATCAACCACAAGCAATCGATAATCTAGTTGCAGGGCTGAGCAACAATAAAAGAGATCAAGTTTTACTTGGAGTTACTGGTTCTGGAAAAACTTTCACTATGGCAAATGTTATAGAAAGAACTGGCAGACCTGCTTTAATTATGGCACACAATAAAACCTTAGCAGCACAGCTTTATGAGGAAATGAGAGGATTTTTTCCAAATAATGCCGTGGAATATTTCATTTCATATTATGATTACTATCAGCCAGAAGCTTATTTACCACAAACTGATACTTACATTGAAAAAGACTCTGCAATCAATGAAAGAATTGATATGCTTCGTTATTCCACAGTTTGCTCTCTTTTAGAGCGCAGGGATACAATAGTTGTTGCAAGTGTATCTTGCATATACGGTCTTGGTTCGCCTGAAAGCTATCTCAGCATGACTATACCTCTTAGTGTAGGGAATAAGATTCGTGTTAATGATTTCTTGGGTAATTTAACTGACCTGCAATATAAACGCTCTGACACCAGGTTTGAAAGAGGGTATTTCAGAGTGCGTGGTGATATTATTGATATATTTCCCTCACACTCTGAAACTAAAGCTTGGCGTTTATCATTGTTTGGCGATGAAATAGAAGAAATTTTTGAAGTTGATGCTATTACTGGCAACGTTATCAAAAGCGTAAATAAAATCACCATTTTTCCAAACAGCCATTACGTAACGCCGCGTAATACACTGCTGCAAGCGGTTGATTTGATCAAAAAAGAGTTAAATGAACGTCTGGATTATTATTATTCAGATGGCAAAATTGTTGAAGCAAAGCGCCTAGAGCAACGCACTAATTTTGATATTGAAATGATGAGAGCAACAGGAACATGTAAAAGCATTGAAAATTATTCACGATATCTATATGGAATGGAAGCAGGAGATCCACCGCCTACTTTATTTGAATATTTACCAAAAGATGTGATTTTATTTGTTGATGAAAGTCACGTCACTGTTCCTCAAGTAGGTGCAATGCACAGTGGCAATCAAGTACGTAAAGAGAAATTAATTAACTACGGCTTTAGGCTTCCTTCCGCTTTTGATAATCGTCCACTAAAATTTGAAGAGTGGGAGGAAATGCGTCCACAAACCATTTACGTTTCAGCCACTCCTGGAAAGTATGAACTGGCAAAGGTCGAGAATATTTGTATAGAGCAAGTTATCCGTCCTACAGGGCTTACAGACCCAATCTGCATTATAAAACCAGTAGAGACTCAAGTTGATGATGTCATTCATGAAGCACAAGTCACAATAAAGAAAGGATTTTGTGTTCTAATTACCACATTGACAAAAAAAATGGCTGAAAATTTATCTGAGTATATGAATGAACTGAATATTAGAGTCAGTTATTTACACTCAGATATCGGTGCACTAGAAAGAATAGATATCATCTGCAAATTAAGGTCTAAAGAGATCGATGTACTAGTAGGTGTGAATTTATTGAGGGAAGGTCTTGATATTCCTGAGTGTGGTCTGGTTGCAATTTTGGATGCTGATAAAGAAGGATTTTTGAGATCGGAAACCTCATTAATTCAAACGATTGGACGCGCTGCACGTAATGCTGAGGGTAGAGTGATTTTATACGCGGATAAAATGACTGGTTCTTTGGAACGTGCACTCAAAGAGACTGAAAGAAGAAGAAAGAAACAGGAAGAATATAATGTATTGCATAATATTACGCCGAGGACTATAACAAAGGCTATATCGAATACCTTGCAAGAGAAAGCAATGAAAGAGCCAGGAATGAATGCAGATGGAAGCAAAAAAGAGCTACAGAAGAAAATGCTGGAGCATGCTGACAATTTAGAGTTTGAGGAGGCAGCAAAGATCAAATTGCTTATTGAAAAATTAAATGATGTATGATAGATAACATAAGGAATGTACAAATAAAAATGCAGTGTTATTATGTACATCATGTTATTATGTACATATTAGGGTTAATAATTATTCAATACTTTATACTGTAAAATAAATTATTATGTTTTAAAGAGGGAGGGTTAAATGACAGAATATTTTGACGGGTTTGATAATGATGGTGATGCTAGTAATAGCTCAATCTTTCAAGCAAGGATTAGAGAGGAAGATTTAACTTCAGCACAGAAAATAGATGAGATTGTAAGAGCTGCTGACAAACTAGTCAGAAATGCTATGTTGCAAAAACAATCTTATGAACAAATAAATCAACAATGCGAACAAATAAATCAACAAATTAATACCAGGTTTGAGGGTTTGTTACATAGAATAGAGTCATATGTTGAAGCAAATGATTCAAGTGATGCTGAGGGAGTGTTGCAGATAATCTATGAGATGATTAAGAATTTCTTTGATGCGCTTGGAATATCTGTAAAAGGGCAAAATTTGATGAAGTTCTTAAAGAAAAAAGCAAAAGACAAAAGTTGGCTTGCTTCGATAATCAAAGAATTATGCGATAAACTTCGCAAATTACTTGGTCAAATTTTTAAAGAAGATTTAGGTTGGGATGAAGCGTTAGAGAAAGAAATAAAAAAATTAGAAGATAAGTTGGATGCAGGTGGCTTATCTGAAGAGGCAATGCTGGAAATATCGGAAAGATTAGAAGCACTAAGAACAATGAAGCTTAAATTTCAAATGGCTTTTATGTCATTTATGCTTACAAGTTTTTTTGCATTTTTAGAAAGTGATTTGGTAGCTGCAATTGCTCAAGAAACCTCTACAGAGGAGAACAAAAACACAGAATCAAAAGAGTCAGAAGTGAAACAAGCAAAGGAAAATGCTGAAGGGGGCGTAAAAGTAACTGAAGGAAATAAAAAAGATGTACAGCCTAAAGAGCTAGAAAGGCCGCTGACAAACCCTAGAGAAATTAAAGATGCAAAAGAGAAACCAACTATTCCTTCTCTCAAACCAGATCTTGATCTTTTCGACATTCTGAAAAGCCTAAAACTTGATCTAGGAAAATTTATTGAACCAAATCAAAAAGAAGTGAAAGAAAAACCAAAACAAGCTGATCCTGCACCTACGCCTCAACCTGCTGCAGCAGCTCCAGAAAAGGTGCCTGAGGTGAAGCCAGTGCATGACCTTTCTCAACGAACTGGAGTTGTTAATATAGAAGAAAGAATGGATGATAATAGAAGTCTTAGTCAAAAAGAGGTGTTCACAACTAAATCTCCTGATAAGCAAGAGAGCAATTTTTGCGGAAAATTTTCAATGAAAGTTACTCGCCGTGGTGAAAAGCCTGAGGAAAAACAAAATTTCACTAAAGCTGAACCAAGTAATGAGCAAGTTCGATCAGAGTTAAAAATTGATAATGTAAGTAAAGCTGTGGGTATAAATTGTGAGCGTGGTATGTGAAGCGCTTATGTTAAAAAAATATAAATAAGTGCTTGCGCTTGTAATTTATTACCAATATACAGAGGGAATAATTTTTATTAATGGAGGGTAAAATGCCAAACGATAAAGGTAATAGTTCTAAAACTAAAGAATCATCAAGCTATGGTTCAGTGTGGAAACCAACTTCAAACTATGAACCTGTTACATATCCTACTTATAGCAGTAGCAGTAAGAGTAAGAAAGAAGATAACCCTAGTGGAAAGTTAAACGATCCTAAATCTACCAGCTCTGGTAACAGTAAAGGTAAGTCCTGATAACGGTAAAGGTAAGTAATATTAATTTTAATAGGAGTAGTTATGCTTAGTTATAATAATAAGTTAATAAGTGAATTTGTCGAAATAAATAAATTTGTAGAAGAGCATGCAGCGCTATGTATTGCTCAGAGTTATTTCTCTGGTACTGTGGTTAATTTTCATGTAGATGTAAAAAAAGGAAATATTGTTATTCCTTTTTCTAATTTGAGTTTCTCTGATGTAGAAAAATATCTTATGCATATGGGAAATAACCTAATAAAGCGCCACTTTGGTTACATAGATGATGCGGATAAAACGTTTTATCGAGATTGCTTTCCATTTGGGCTTTCTGAGGGAGAATTAGTATGTGATGAAAATGATGAGCCAAAAGAGCTTATTGTTCCGATAACTCACGAAGTAGCTCTTAATCTTAATCGTCTTGTCATCAGTGAAATTCATAGAAATGTTGAGTCACGGATGCTTGTAAATTTGAAAAAGGAAGGAAAAAGCCAAGAAAAAGCTTTGGAGATTTTGAAAAAGGTTCAGCTAATGCCAGTAGATAAATCACTGCCTTACGGGTGTCGCATACGTATTAATGACAGCTCTTTAGTTGATGATTATATTAAAAATTTCGAATATTTAATGTATGAGAGGCATGGTCAAAATCGTAATTTAAAATTTTATAAATTGAGTAAGGATAAAACAGAATTGTCCTTTATAAACATGGATAATTCTGCTTTTATCGATGGAGTAAAGAAAGGTATGATCAAGGAAATAGCACGTGATTTTAGAACTCCAGGAAAAGTAGAGTCTAAAATTGAAAATTTTAAAAATGCCATTGCAGGGTTCATTTATGAGTCTACAGAGAAAGTAGTTTGTGGATTCGATATCATTAAATACACAGAAAACGATAGTGATTTTTTCCTTGTACCTTTAGTAAAATTGGATGGTCAAACAAGATTTTTGAGCAATGAAGACAAAATTAGGTTTAATAAAGAATGTGAGAGAAATGGGTTAGGTAGTAATGTTTTAGCTGATACTTATATTAAAGATGTAGGAAAGAGACCAACTTTCTTACGTGAAGGGCTCATTCCTCTAGTTCCTAAAATTATGAAGTCTTCAATTGGATATAATGAAACAAGCAAACGTTTTGAATACGCAATTAATCTTGGCAATTTTTACAAGTCAAACGGAGTTATTCCTCAAGTTGCCAATTCCGGACCTTCATCCCTAGGTGTTGACTCTTCTGTTGTAGGTTCTAAAGGTAGCCTATCCTCTAGTGGCAGTAATAATAGTGGTAGCAGTAGTAGTGATAGCAGTAGATCAGTGTCACCTGTGCCACTTGCACAACTTGTGCCTAGAAATTATTCTAATAGCAGCCTATCTCAAGGTAGCAGTGGATTTGCTTCATCTCCTTTTGGAACAAGCCCTGTTGAAGACGAGAATAGTAAGTCGTCATATAAAAAAACATGCCATAAGCATTTCTCTACTGCATCTGTTGATACTTTTGGTCAATCAGTAGCACTTAAGATACCTTCTATTGAAGTAACAGAACCTAATGAGGAGAAGGGGGCAGCAGGTTCTTCTTCTGCGAAACCGTGTAAAGCACTAAGTGAGACTAAAGTTGAGTGGTGCATAGATCATCCTGATGCTAAGGAAGTAGAAGGTGAAAAGACCCAAGGGAATCAATCTGGCGCCACGGATGGTGATCATGTCAAAAAATTGAAGAAGAAAAGGAGTGCAGTTGAGACGTTGATTGGATGTATAACTTCGTGATCTTCTTTAAGCTATGCCAACTCTCCCAAGTTGGTATAGCAATTTTTATTCTTTTAATTTTAAGCATTACGCCTATTGGGAATAGTAGCTGACATTGGAATCTATAAGGTGTCATCCAAGTAGCGGACTACTCGGATCTGGCGAACTTTGTTTGCAAATTAACCTAGTGGATAAATATTGAAATTCGCACCAGAACATAACATTATGGAGGAGTTACACGCAAAAATAGATCCCAGTGTCACGCACTGGGATGACACCATTTTTGCCTTCAAATTTGCAATGTTCGTATAGATGTGGAATAAATCGCGGTATGACGTAGGGAGATCTTACTTGTTATAGCTATAACTCTAATCAAAAAGCGTTGTTGTTAAATCTTCTACCCAAACAACCATGCACTCTATGTGCTTATTTTGGTATAATTCTTGTACTAAGATTTTGTAGGTCAACATTTGTTTTTTTATCTCATTTAATGATGAAGTAGAAATATTACGGTGTGATTTATAGTCAATGATAATCACCTTATCTTCTGTTATGCATAATCTATCTAAACGTACTAAAACTGATTCGTTGTCAACTATACCGCTCAGCGCAATTTCTGATTTGCCTTCCAGGTCAAACAAGTAGTCATATTTTTCATTAAAGGCTAACATCTTGCTGTAAATTTCATCCTTATCTTCACTAGTGTTTATGTTCTCAAGATATTTTTTTACCCAATTTTTTCTCCTTTCTTTCTCTATTTTAGGCATGTATTGCAGTATATTATGAATAATCAGGCCTCTTTCATAGCCATCTGCCGAACGAGTAGCTGTCGTGTCGGTGTCATTCCAGCGCGTGACGCTGGAATCCAGAAAAAAAGAAGCATGGATCCCAGTGTCAAGCACTGGGATGACAGGAAAGGGCGCTGGAATGACAGAAAATGGTGTTGGAACAACAGGAGAGGACGCTGGAATGACAGGAAAGGGCGTTGGAATGACAGGAAAGGGCGTTGGAATGACATCGGAATGGGTTAAAGCCGGCGGAAGTGAGATTACTGGAATATCAAAATAGTCACGTTTCTTATAAATGTAAGGGTAGTTTGAATTTATACATGATATTTCCATTTCCTCTTTGAACATTGGAATTTTCTTCTTTTCAAATGGCCCTCCATATGAAGTTACCAAATCATACCAAGAGCCCTTTTGTACTGGCTCCTTGCCTAAAATATATAGTTCATCCTCAGCACGTGTGAGCGCCACATATAGTAACCGTAAATATTCATTATAGTCCTCAATTTTTTTCTCTCTTTTTATTTGATCACAATAAGCATTATTGTTCTTTCCACACCAAAATGGCACTCCAGTTTCATCAAAAATGATACTTTCACTGTTTCGTGGCACTGTGTTTGTATCAACTAAAAACACTATCGGGGCTTGCAGACCTTTTGATTTGTGAATCGTCATTATCCGCACAGCATTGCGACTGAGTTGCATATCATTTTTAATCTCTGGATTATTTTCTTTTATCCACTCAGCAAACGCTTGCAGAGATGGGTTTTCAAATTGCAATACAAGCTGCATAAATTCATCTATAACTTCAAAGCACTCAATGCCGAGCCTTGCAGCAAATTTTTTCTTACCTGTACGTAGTACATGCGTAAATAACGTAAGCGTTGATTCTTTACGAGATAAATTGATGAGGTTGTTTAATTCGCTATAAATGCTTTCAGAGTAATTCCTTAGCCTCTCCCAGAGTGATTGTTCTTTTCGATCATATGCAATATTAAATAGATCATCTTCGGTAAAATTAAATAGCGGTGATTTCAAAACATTTGCAAGAGCAAGGTCATTTTCTGGAAGGAGCAAAAATTCAGCTAAAGCTATGAGATCTTGCACAGCTATGTAATCCATAATTCTAAAATAATCCCGTCCTACAACTGGTACATTTGTTTTTTTGAGTTCACTTATTAAGTAATCAACTAATACATTTCGTTGTCGCACCAAAATCATGATATCTTTTGGCTCTATATGACGATCTTTAGCTACTAAAATTCGCCCTTCATGTAGCCAATTGTGAATTTTGTGTGCTACCCTTTTGGCGAGTAATCGGTCCGCTATTATATGGCCTTCCCTACACGCTAGAGGAACTTGCAAAGCTTGCCGTTCTTCTTCCTTGCATTTTGGTAATAATGGCCAAATTTCAATGTATCCTTGGTCATTTTCCCTATGTGGAACGTGCTTTATCTCATTATCATTAAAAGATATTTCTGCGCGGAAGTTGTTAAATAATCTATCTACAAGCATTAAAACTTCTGGGGTTGAGCGAAATGACTTTTCAAGTTGGCACGATATCCAATCTCTGCCACCAGTTTTCATATCAAAATATTGCTGCATATAGTTAAATAAATGAGGATTTGCCCCTTGAAATCTGTAGATTGACTGTTTCACATCGCCAACAACAAATAAGGTTCGTTTTTCATCGTTACCTGCAAAAAACTCATCACAGAGATTCGTTATAATCTTCCACTGACTGATGCTATTGTCCTGTGCCTCGTCAACCAAGATATGATCTATTTTTTGATCTAAATTAAATAATACCCAATCTTTGTACTCTGGATTGCTTAGGAGATTTGTTGCTAAGTCAATTATATCGTTGTAATCGAGCAGTGCATTTTTCGATTTTTCGCTGTTATATAAATCAATATATACCTTAAATATTTTGAGCAAATGGCTAGTCCTTTCAAATATTTGATAAGCATCTAAATCTGCTACATAAGAGAACACTGCATCCTGAACACTTTCTATTATTTGCTTTGCCTCTGGAAATTTTTCCAAAACACCTTTTGTTATGATAGATGATAGGCTTTTCTTTTCATTCGATTCTGATTTTATGAATACCTTTGCTAGGTCTTCTATTCCATTATCATTCCTGTGCCTGACACTGGAATCTACTAGACCTGGTGTCATTCCAGTGCGTGACACTGGAATCCACATATTTTCTTTCTGGATCCCAGTGTCACGCACTGGGATGACAGATGATTTCACGCTATTTAGTAAATTATAAAGTATTGCACTGTAATTTTGGTCTCTCTTACTACCCTCACTTAATATTTCAGCTAATCTTTTTATGCACTCAGTTGTTTCTTCTGGTGAATCATGAACTTCATCTGGGGCACTCAGTTTATCTTTGATGTATTCCAAGCTATTAGATATCACGCACGTATTTTTTTCATAGATCCCAGTGTCAGCTACTTGGATGACAGAAAACGCTCTTTTCATACATAAAGTATAAAGCAAATCACTTAGTTTATTTTCGTCAATTTCAGCTGCAATAAGGTTAATACTGTCCTGCACAGTTTCGTTATGCAGCACTTTATTAAACACGGTGTAGTGTAATTCTTTGCATTCGCTCAGAGTACAATTTAGAGCAATACCAGCTTCTATAGGAAAATTGGAGATTAATTTATAACAAAAAGCATGTATGGTTTGTATGGTTAAACCAAAATTTTCCAGTTCAGAGAAAAGTCTTCTTGCTTGAGTGAAGTAATGGTCAGAAATTTTACCACCGAATAACTGTCCTAGGTCCATCATTAACTCACTATTTGAGCATATTGCCCACTTACTTAGCGTGTCATGAATGCGATTTTCCATTTCATTTGCTGCAGCGTTGGTAAATGTCAGGCAGAGGATGTTTTTTTTGTTCTCTAGTAAGAGCCTTAATACTCTATCTATTAAGATTTTTGTTTTGCCTGTACCAGCGGATGCATTTACCCATACAGAAAAATTAGGATTTATTGCATTTGTTCTCATCAGAAGTGTATAAGCTGCATAAAAGTTGACTGAAATGATATTATAACTATACTGTAAAAGTGGTTTGAGTGAAGATATATAATGAAAAGTTTCTCTGTGAAAGCGCCTGCAAAGATTAACCTTTTTTTGCATATAGTAGACAAAAAGGAATCAGGATTTCACTTGATTGAAGGTTTATTTGTTTTTGCTAATCTGTCTAATTTTTTAGAGATAAAAGTAAGTGAAAAGGAGCTTAGACATGATTATTCTGAAGTTCAATTTATCAATTCTGAGTCCAAAATAAATAACCAATATAATACTGTAATGAAGGCAGTTAATATGCTTCTTAGATATGCTCCAAATCGCACTAAAGTCTTTGTAAAAGTTACGAAAAACATACCAACTGCTGCAGGTTTGGGTAGTGGATCCTCAGATGCTGGAGCTGTGATACGTACATTGGGAAAGTTATGGGAAATTGATAGGTCAATTTTAAATGAAATGGCTTTAAGTGTCGGTGCTGATGTTCCGGCAAGTGTAGATAGTAAGCCTGCTTTTGTTAGAGGTATTGGCGAAGAATTGTGCCATGTTAAAAACTTTTCTCTACCTAAATATGTAGTACTTGTAAAGCCAAAGAAAAAGTTTTTGAGCACACCGGAAGTATTTTCCAAGTACACAAAAGAATTTTCTAAGTCAATTGAGTGGAGCGATGACACTGAGAAAGATTTATTGAAGCTTGTTAAAGAAGCAAAAAATGATCTTCAAGATATAGCAATAGAACTTGTCCCTGAAATTAAAGATGTGATATCAGCACTAGAGTCACAAGAAGGCTCTATACTTTCTCGCATGTCAGGTAGTGGTGTGGCGTGTTTTGGAATGTTTGATAGTGAAGAAAATGCAAAAGCTGCTGCAGTTAATATTAGGGAAAAGCAGCCAGAATGGTGGGTATGTGATACTCAGTTAATAGTTTGATTTTATGGATATAACCCCCTTAATTTTTAATAATAAGAATCTTATAAATAGTTACAGCGAAGGGAGATTTTTAGTGAATAATCGCGAATATTGCGGCTCAATTATAATTTTTCCTGAAAAAGTAGTTGAATTGAGTGAAATTGATATAAATAACAGAGAATATTTTGAACGTTTCTTGATAGAAGGAGTAGAAATTTTGTTAATAGGTACTGGTAAAACACGAAATACACCGAATTTATCGGTTAAATCTTATCTTACTCAGCAAAAAGGTTTAAATTTTGAATTTATGACAACCGGTGCAGCATGCAGGACACATAACGTTTTAGTATCCGAGGATAGATTTGTCGTTACTTATCTAATAGCCATATAACATGCTTGAAATGTTTGCTCAGGATTTTTTCATAAACAGCCTAATTGCAGTAGTTATAATCAGCTTGATAACAGGTGCTTTAGGATCATTTATGATATGGCAAAGGTTATCATATTTAGGTGACAGCTTGTCCCATTCTTCATTGCTTGGTATTGCACTAGCTTTAATATTTAAGATCAGCCCATCGATAAGCATAATGCTTATTGCAATTGCATTTGCTATACTGCTTTCCATGAATTTTAATAGATTATATTCTGCTGATACGATATTGAATATTGTCACCAATGTAGTTTTATCACTCAGCTTAATACTTATGTCTTTTCTTCCATCTGGCAATAGTAGCATTATCAGCTCTCTATTCGGCGATATATTAACGCTGGACCAATATGATATAACATTAATTTTCTTAACATCTATAGGAGTTGCTCTAATGTTAGTGTTTAGGTGGCGATATTGGCTCATGATTTCAATCAATCAAGATTTGGCAATAGTGGAAAAAATTAATATCAATTTAGTTAGATTAGAATTTTTAGTTACTCTTGCTATGTTTATAGCAATTGCTGCTCAATCAATAGGGATATTACTTATTGCTGCATTTTTGTTAATACCTGCTGCATCTGCAAGGCTCATTTCAAAAACTCCAATGCAGATGATTATTATTGCAACAGTTTTTTCTGTGATTGCTGGAATATCGGGTCTCATGTTATCCGCAAGTTTTGACTTATTAACCGGACCTACGATCATACTTGTCGCAGCTGTATATTTAATTATTGCTTATTTTATGAGGTTAGCACTAAGTTTGCGGGGATAGTTTATTATTAAAAAAAGTTGCAATAATGATAGAGATAGTATATTATTTTACTAAATATAATATATAATTTAAGAGATTAACAATGAAAGTCACTAGTAAAACTATAACACGGTGTAAAAAAGCTAACAAAGATACGAAATATATCATTTATTTTAATGGTTGTGATGCAGATGTAGATTATCATTCTTCTAGTGATTGGGATTGGTGTGATGAAAATACAGTTGTAGATTTGTGTAATTATCCATATCATTCTGAGTGGCATAATCAAGATGTACTTGGCTTTTCAAAAGTAAATTTACTTTATTACAAAATAGGCATTTTTCTTGGTGCTGTGCTTTTTAATATACCTATAATTGCTTTAGTTCCAAATCCTATAATATTCATACCTATATTAGTAATTTCTACTTTAATTGCCCTTGGAGTAATTGTGGCACTTCATAAGGCAGAAAATTATATTAATAACAATCCTGACAAGCGTATTGATAAAATTAACAATATGAAACTTGCAGATATTGTCTCAAACGTAAGATTCTATACAAGAAGCGCAGACTCAGTTGCAGTAGGTGTGAAACGTGTTCTTGATCTATTAGAAAAAGGAGTACATCCCGATAATATTATACTGAACGGGTTTTCTATTGGTGGGGGAATAGATGCAAGAGTACATAAAATTTTCAAGGATCAAGGAATTCACCTGAGATGTCAGATAAACTCATCTTTCAGTTCAGCAAGCAATGCTATTACCTCCATATTACGTAATATTCATCACAAAAATAATTTAATTAAATATGGCAGCAAATTTTTGTTACTTATTCAAGGTATACTAATTAGGATCTTTAACTGGAATATTGAAACATATAAAACTATTAATTCAATCACTCCTTATACCATGTTTTTTAATAATGAGGGTGATGAGATTATAAGAGAGGATGCACAGCTAGTAACGAAAGTTAGAGAGATGGAGCAAAATTGTAAAAAGAAAAGCAGCCAAGCAACAGAAGATAAAATATTTGCAATACTTTTCAAAAAGCATACTATGCTGAAATCTTATGGTGAAGGAGGGAATACTCACTGTAACCCTCCAAGGACTTTAAGATCAACAGATTCTGATATTAATGCTGAAGATTTACACTACCTTTTCACTTATATGCCATATAATGTGGACGTGTTACATTCTAGAATTAACAATTTACCCAATTGCTCAGGTAATGAGAGAATGACCAAAGCAATAGATTCTCTATTGGGTACACTTGATGATCAAGAACGAAATGATCTAAAGAGTTTACTAGGTGAACTTAAAGAAAAATCTTGTCTTACTAAAAACCAAAATTACAGTTTAGAGACATACAGAAAGGGAATAGAAAAGTTAAAGAAATGGGTAGAGGGATACAATATATCATTTGTAGATCTTGCTAATCCAAAAACTCCAAATCGCTCTCTGATAATGCACACAAGTAACCCTTGTGTACAGTTGTTAAATAATGAAGGAATCCTTGTTAATTGAATTGTCAACTTTTAGCAAAAGAACTCGCCTCACATGTAGTTATTTACTTATTTTATTGGTCTCAGATTAAATTGTTTTGTTGGCTTAGCAACAAAATCCAATATCCATAATATTTAATCTTTTCTTACTTTATATTTTTAGTAAGTGAGTTATGCTAGAAGTATAGAGAAACATCACATAATCATAAAATTTTAATAAGATTGAAATAATCGAAAAAATAGTGTATTATTGTATTAGAGACATACATGTAATTCAGGAGATTAATAATGCAAGTCACTCACAAAACTATAATACAATCTAAAGAGGTTAATAAGAATACAAAATACATAATTTATTTCCCAGGAAATGCTGAAGATGTAGGTCAACATTCTTTCCAAGACTGGAGTTGGTGTGATAAAAATACAGTTATAGATTTATGTAATTATCCATATCATTCTGAGTGGCATAATCCAAATATACTTGGACGTTCAAAATCTAAATCTATTGCTTATCACATAATCACTTTACTACCTTTTATTGCTGCAATAGCTGCATTGTACTTTTTGACACCGTTGGCAGCAGCAATACCAGTTTCTATACTTCTTGGTGTAACCTTTTTAGTGACTACGTTACTTGTTAACAATGTAATGATTAGGTCAAATGCAAAGTTTTATACAAGAGGTGAAGATTCAGTGGCAGTAGGAGTAAAACGTGTCTTAGATCTATTAGAAAAAGGAGTAGATCCTGATAACATTATCTTGAAAGGACAATCTATTGGTGGAGGAGTTGCTGCAGAGGTATATAAAAAATTTGAGAGTAAAGGCATTTATCTTAGATGCCAAATATCTACTTCTTTTAGCTCAATCGCAGATGTTTTTATGCCAGTTGGTAATAATGGTAATAAAGAAGATCAGCGCTTGATAAAAAGAATATTGAAGATTGGGCATTGGGATATTGAAACATATAAAACTATTAATTCTATCACTCCTTATACCATGTTTTTTAATAATGAAGATGATCAAGTGATAAAAAAAAATGCACAGCTAGCAACGAAGATTAGAGAGATGGAGAAAAATGGTGAAAAGAAAAGCAGCCAAGCAACAGAAGATAAAATATTTGAGATACTTTTCAAAAAACATACTATTCTAAAACCCAATTCTACGGGCAGAAGACTTATGGAAGAAGTTAATAATAATACTCATAACTTCCCTCTACATTTATTAGAGTCGGCAGAATCTTCTTATATTAGCGCTAGAGAGTTACACTACCTTTTTACTTATCTTCCATATCATATGGATGTGCTGCACACTGAAGTGAACAGCTTTATAGAAAATGGATCTTATGGTGACTATGGTACAGATAATGATAAACAAAGAATAGTTGAAGTACTGTGGGATATATTCAATATCCTTGACCGTGAAGAATTAAACGAGCTAAAAGGCTTATTGGATAATTTAGATAAAAAAGCATCTTGCCTTACTAAAAACCAAAATTACAGAGAGACATCCAAAAATGGAACAGAAAAATTAAAGGAATGGGTAGAAAGATACAATATATCATTTGTAGATCTTGATAAACCAAAAACTCCAGGTGGCTTTTTGATTATGCATACAAGTAGCTCTTGTGCACGGTTGTTAAATAATGAAGAAATTTTTGTTAATTGAAGTTTCAACAGCTTGACGAAAAGATTTAAAGAAGCGGACAAAATCTCCTGAATCTTCGATCACACTCTGGGAGTGTATGTCTGTATAAAAACGTAGCAGTTTTTTATGGTTCTAATATAATTCAAGTTTACTTCCTGTCTTAAATAAAGATGAATTACTTAATGGATTGTATTTTAACACCTCTTTCCTTACCATTTTCAATCACTGAAAATTATCTATTAATAACAGCACTCATTCCACTTTTTGGCGCGTTAGCCATTTTTTTGACTGGAAAGTGGCAAAAGCTAAGTAATAGCATTACTGTTGCATCTTCTATTCTACTATTTATGTATGTGTGTATATGTACTGTATATTGGATGTATGGCGATCATTCTCAATTTATCCTTATGGATTTTGGTAACAATCTACATATCAGTTTAGTGCTAGAGTCAACAGGGTTAGTTTTTAGTTTGCTAATATCATTTTTATGGATATTAACCAGCATATATGCAATATGCTACATGCAAAATAACTATGCTGGAAGCAATTATTCAAATTTTTTGTGCTTTCTCTCGATATCAATAAGTTGTGCAATGTTTATTGCTTTTTCAGGCGACTTGCTTACTACATTTGTTTTTTATGAACTTCTTACCATCAGCACTTACCCTTTAGTCACTTACAACTCGACAAATGAGTCAATGATTGCAGGGCGCTATTACTTTGGCGTGTTATTTTTCTCCTCTTTAGTGCTATTTTTTCCTGCAATAGGACTGCTATATAATGAGTTTCATACTTTGGATTTTGTAAATGGTGGAATATTTAAATTTGATACTTCTTCCACTACTTTTATTGCAGTGTGTTTTGTTATGCTGATTTATGGAATAGGAAAAGCTGCACTGATGCCAATGCATTTTTGGTTACCAAAAGCAATGGTTGCACCAACTCCTGTAAGTGCACTGTTACATGCTGTTGCTGTTGTAAAATCTGGGGTTTTTATCATTATAAAAGTTATACTGTATACTTTTGGTGTTGATAATCTGCAACGTTTTGCTCAGCAAAATTGGTTTGCTGGAGGATGGTTAACGTATGCTGCAGGATTTACCATAATTACTGCATCACTGATTGCATTAAAGCAGAAAGAATTGAAAAAATTGCTTGCTTATTCTACCGTCTCTCAATTGTCATATATTATATTGTTTGCCTCAATCTTTAGCCAGCTCAGCATAAAGGTTGCAATTTTTCAGTTAGTTTGCCACGGATTTGCAAAAATCACTTTGTTTTTCATTGCTGGCACAATAATAACGCAAACAGGTGAGAAATATATAGATAGGCTGCACGGTATAGGACGCAGTATGCCACTTGCTATGACTGCGTTTACTATAGGTGCACTTTCTATGATAGGAGTGCCTCCTGCTCCTACCTTTTGGAGCAAATTCCTAATATTTCAAGCTGTTTTTAACTCTGGTAACGTAGTGCTTTCTGTATTTGTAACTCTAGTGTTAATCGCCAGCACTATACTTAACGCACTATATTTTTTACCGATAATTTATAATGCCTTTTTCTCAAAATCTTCTCAGAGTTCCTTTATTAAAAAGACGCCTGTTTTTCTGATTTTACCGCCGGTTGTTACGGCTATATGCACTTTGCTCGCTTTCTTTAGTTATCAAGTTCTATTTTAAAATCCTTCCGATTAGGTTTAAGTCAACAGAGCTTACGTATTAATAATTAATTTATTAAAATTATAACCCATATTATAAGGGCATTAATTAATGAAAGAAAGACTGCTGAGCTGCCTAAATCTTTGACCTTCTTTGAAAGAGCGTGCTGCTCACTTGAAATACGTTCAATCGTCGTTTCAAAAGCAGTATTGATAATTTCTACAATCAATACTAAGAATAAACTGCCTATCATAAGAATACGTTCTAAGTTACTTACATCAAGCACAAATGCAATTGGAACACATACTATGAAAAGCAATAATTCCTGTCTAAAGGCAGCTTCTGATGCAAAAACTGATCTTAATCCATCAAAAGAATACTCAAGTGCCTTTATTAGACGAATAATTCTTTTTTTCATTATAAAACTCTTTAACCTGTCTTTATGCAGTGTATCAAAAAATAAATGGAAGTGCCTTAACACTTGCAGTTTATATTGAGTAATGATAAAATATTAAGAATTAGTTATGTTTAATATTATGATCGCTTTATTGTTCGCTGTGTTTTTGTTTTTTTGTGGCGGTGATGCATCTGCAAAACAGGAGCCACGTGCAATAGCTGGAGATAATCATATCAAGGTGATAAACTATAATCCACAGGCTATACATACGTATACGGGTTTTTATGGTTATCAATCCAGTATACTGTTTGAACAAGGAGAGGTAATACAAAATTTTTCAATGGGTGATTCAACTGGTTGGCAGCTTCTTCCTCAAGGTAACAGGTTGTTTATTAAGCCTATAGATGATCTTGCTGATACTAATGCAACTATAATTACAAACAAAAGAGTTTATTATTTTGAATTTCATGCTGAAGAGGCAACTGGGCTAGATGATCCAAGATTAGCGTACGAAGTAAGGTTTCTTTATCCTCTGTTTAATAGTGATGAAATTTACACGACCAATAATGGCGATATCTTTGAGCAAGCTAGTCATACCATTATTCCAGATATAAACGATATTGAGGTTATAAAGAAGGGACTAAATTTTAATTATTCAATCTCACACGTTAAGGGTAGCCAGTCAATAATACCAATTAAGGTTTTTGATGATGGGAAATTTACTTACCTGCAATTTAACAAAATAAATTCTGATTTTCCGGCAGTTTTTATGGTTGATTCTGCAGGATATGAGTCTTTGATAAACTTCCGTACGGTTGATGATTATCTTATAATCGAAAGAGTAAGCTCAATTTTCACATTAAGGAATGGATCAAGTACAATCTGTTTATTCAATGAAAACATGCCTTTCAAAAAAAGTAAGTAATAACTGATTTTCAGCTAAGAAAAATAACTTTTTCCTGTATAGAATCAGTAATATTTAAACAATTTTTGAAAACAAGCAGTTGTCATTCCAGCGCGTGACGCTGGAATCCAGAAATTTTTTTACACTGGATCCTATGATCAAGTCATAGGATGACAGAAAAAATGGTAAACCTTACATATTTTGGCTATATTTAACGATTTTTACCATTAAATATATTCACTATCTCGCTTACGTTAACTCCAGAAACTTTCGATTGAAGTTCTTGATTGTATGAAGCATTAGGTTGAATGACACCTTTTTTGCCATTTCCTCTAGTAGGGAAATGCATAGGACTTTCTGCAGCTTTCTTCCTAGGAGAAACGTTATTATCAGACTTTCTCTCCATCTTAGGTTCGAAGGTTTTACCACTGTATGTATTAGCGCATCTTACTAGATTTGAATAGCCTCCAACAGGCTTTGTAAAATCAGGTTGCTCAATCTTTTGTGATTGGTGCTTTGGTTTAAATCTGTCTGGACTAACACGCTTTTTGTTTTTATATACTGGATCATCATCCATTGGATTATAAATTTTCGCATTGGTAGAAGATTTTTCAGCTTCTTCAGGAAGCTGAAAACGAACCTGCTTCTTCACTTTTGGTGCTTCACTTCTTTGTGGTTCCAAGCATGGAGTAGGATCATTTATACCTCCAAACAACATATCATCAATAGTTGCTGGATTTGATTTAGATTGTACATTTGGATTTTGCTCAAATGCATTTATGTTTTCCATCATCATTCTATCTATATCTGCTTGTGCTGACGAAGCGAGATCTTCAAAATCAATACTAGAAGTGCTTGATGAAGAAGAAATACTTCCGCTTCTTTCTCTTAATTTTCTAAAAGGATTTAATTCATTAGCCTCTTGCATAACGTTTACATGGGGCTTTTGCGGCTTTGAAACAGCAGAATGAGTTTTCTTTTTTGCATTCAGTTCGTTAAGACCAGCACCAACATTGTTCTTTCTTGCTGTTGTATGAATAACACCTGGTGATTTTACTTCATATTTGAATTTTTTAGCACCAGCCTTTGTAGGACTTGTGCCAACCGCATGATTCGCAAATATTGATTGGGCACTTTTGAATCTATCTTGTGATGTTTCTTGAGTAGTCATTTCTTTACCTCTAAACCTATTAACTATTTAAATTATAGGTTCAAAAGTATTAATTTTATAATAACAGGGTTAAATGACTATTTTGGGATGAATTTCTAAATAAGCATCGCCAGTGGATTCTCTATATAATTCTTAAAAGCGTTTAAGAACTTTGCCCCGAGTGCCCCATCAACTGCCCTGTGGTCAACGGAAAGTGTCACTGTCATTATTTCTGCTATCTCTATTTTTTCGTTCAAAGCAACTGGTTGTTTTTTAGATGCACCAACAGCCATGATACAGGACTGTGGAGGATTAATTATAGCACTGAAGGTTTTTATTCCAAACATTCCTAAGTTGGAAATAGTAAACCCTCCACCTTGAAATTCTTCAGGCCTCAATTTGCCAGATCTTGCTCTACCTGCCAAGTCTTTCACTTCTTTTGATATGGATAAAATACTTTTTTTATCAGCATTTTTCACTATAGGAGTAATTAACCCATCATCAAGCGCTACAGCAATTGAGATATCTATATTTGAATATTTAAGTATTTTATTATCTATCCACGAAGAATTGATATCTGGAAATTTTTTCATACTGAGAGCAACAGCTTTAACAACTAGATCATTTATTGTGACTCTATTACCTTCATTTGTAGAATTAATTTCATTCTTTAGTGACACTAGCTTATCAACCTGGCAGTCTACTGTGAGATAAAAATGTGGAATGTTTTGCTTAGATTCAACCAGACGCTGCGCTATTATTTGGCGCATGTTGCTAACTTCAAATACAGTATCTGCTTCACTTACACTATCATAACTTTCTGATTGTACTGTACTACCCAGTGATTCTAGCACATCAGCCTTAATTATACGACCATACGGCCCAGTACCTTTTAGTTGATTAGCATTAATCCCTTCATTTTGAGCTATTTTCTTAGCCAACGGGCTTATTTTTACCCTGTTTTCTACATAACTCTCTGTCATCTGAGTAGCTGACACTGGGATCCATTCTTCTTTTCTAGATTCCAGCGTCACGCGCTGGAATGACACCGAAGAGTCGGAAGTTGACTTTTCATTACTAGCAGAAGAAGTATAATTATCAATAGAGCTCCCATCTTCTCCTTCCTCTAGCATTAGAGCTATTAGTTGATTGACAGGTACACCACTTGCTCCTTCTTGTACAAAGATCTTTGCGATTACTCCTTCATCCACAGATTCGAACTCCATTATAGCTTTGTCAGTCTCTATCTCAGCAATTACATCACCTACTTCAACTTTATCTTGTTCATTCTTGTGCCATTTTACTATTTTTCCTCCGGTTTTACTCATTGTAGGAGAAAGAGCAGGCATTAATATTTCTATAGGCATCTATTATAAATTTAAAATCTATTCAATTTTTAATTTACTCTTTATCTGATGTCAATCTAATCGTGAATTGTAATGAATAAATTTATAAATTTTTCTTTACTTTGGTTAATATTTAAATCAAAGTACTTATTTAAAATATAATTAAGGAACAAATATGCCGAAAATAAAAGTAAATGGAATAATAAAAAGTACTAAGCCTTACAAAAAACGCACAATAATATATCAAGCTGTGAAAGATGATATAGATAGCGCAACACAGTCCTTGGAGCAACTTCAGTCAGGTTTAAGTAGAACAGAGTCAGTACAAGAAAGTAATCAGAATTTGGATGATTTAGATTTTGATGATTTAAATGAGGCAATAAGCAAAGACACCGGACCAGTTGTACACCTATGTGGGAATAAAGAGGATTGTAGGAAAATTGATACTCTAAGTGCTGAATTAGATCAAGAAGCAAGAAACCATGAAAACAAAACAGGTTTACCAGAAATAACTGAAGAGGATTGTAAGAGAATTTATGCTCTAATTAATGAGTTAAAGCGAGGAGAAAGCAACAATGAACAAAACAACACATGTTTATCAGAAATAACTAGTGAAAAAGTTGCCCAACCTGACCTTCTTGGCAGAAGTTAATTATGTAATGAAACTTGCTTACTTAATTATTATCTAAACTAATAGTTGGTTGTGTATCATGGTCAGAGATTAGAGTAATAAGCAAATTATTTATTAATTGAGCTTTTTGCTTTTCATCCAATTGTATACTTTTATTTTTTTTAAAGTGATCCATAACTTCCTCTACAATAACTATTGCGTTTTGCACTATGTATCTTCTTGCAGAGGTAATGGCATGTGCTTGCTGGCGTTTTAGCATCGCTTGTGCAATTTCTGATGCGTATGCTAAATGCGATATTCTGGCTTCCGTAATTTCAATTCCTGCAATATCCAGTCTATACTGCAACATAGACCGCAGTTCATCTGAAATTTTATCGGAATTTTTTCGTAAAGATTCCTCATCGCTTTCACTATCATATGGATAATTACTTGCTAACTCTCTTATTACTGAATCACTTTGCACAAAAACAAACTCATGATAATTACTGACGTTATAATACGCTTTTGCTGGACTATTCACTCTCCAAACAATTACGGCTGAAATTTCAATTGGATTGCCATTTGCATCATTTACTTTAATTTTTTCTGTATTGATATTATGAAATTTCAAGGAAACAATATACTTCATTGTAAATGGAATTGTTATAGCCATGCCTGACTGAAAATAAGTGCCAATATAATGACCAAAAAATTCTATCACCCTTGCTTCGTTAGGGTTATTAATAAAAAATCCCAGATAAAAAAGAAATGCTGAAGCAGCTCCAATTGCAATACCAACTTCAACATTGTATGACGCAGCAACTATTAACGCAATTAGCCATAATATTAACATAGGCCAAAAATTTACTCGTCTTAAACTTCTGTCATTTATTTCGCTTTTTTCCATTATTGGTCCCCCTTTGGTTCATTACCTACCCTAGCTACAAGTAGTTTAAATTCCTTTAATTTACTGTCAACCAGCTTCACTTCAGCTTCGTGTGCCCTACTGTCAGTGGATCTATATGTTTACCGTTGTGTATAATCTCATAATGCAAGTGAGGTCCTGTTGCAGCACCAGTGCTACCCACATAAGCAATGACTTCCCCCTGCTTTACTTTAGAGCCTAATTTTACATTATTATTAAATCTACTTATGTGTGCATAGCAGGTTGAATACTCACTTGTGTGCTTTATCCTTATATACTTTCCATAGCCGCCGTTATTCCCTATATATTCTATCACACCTTCCGCAGTAGCGTGTATTGGAGTACCAAGCTTAGCTGCATAGTCCACCCCTTTATGAAAAGCAATTTTGCCACGAATAGGATGCTTTCTATTACCAAATTTTGAAGATATACGATAATCACCATTTAAAGGCTTTATGAAAAGTTTGCCATTTTTAGACTTATTTAGACTTCCTACTGTGCTTTCTGTCATCCTAGTAGCTTGACTACTTAGATCCATATCTTCTTTTTTTCTGGATTCCAGCGTCACGCGCTGGAATGACACAGAGAGATCTGTTGTTGCTTTAGCGGTGTGTAATGGTAAAATACAAAGCAATATAAATGTAATCAACTTCATATACTACCAACAAAAGTAAAATTACCTTCTACATATTGTACATCATCGTTATCTTCTAGCTCTTCAACTAATGCAGATAATTTATCAATCAACTCTTTATCGCTAATTTCAATCAAATCTTTTGGCTGCCATGAAAGTCGAGCAAGTTCTGGCTCTCCAAATTTTTCATAAAAGGCATCACGTACTTTACCAAAATCTTTAACCGCGCAAGTTATAACATATACTTCTTCTGCATTATTTTCCTCAACATTGAGCACCTCTAATTCGATTCCATGATTAAATAGATCCTCAAAATTTGTGCCTTCTGCTTTATAAACGATCAAGCCGACATGATCAAAAAGATAACTAACGCTTCCTGTTTCTCCTAAATTTCCACCTTTGCGAGAAAAGATATAACGCACCTCAGAAGCAGTGCGATTGCGATTGTTTGTCAGAATATGAACAATAAATGAAGTAGCAAAAGGTCCGTGGCCTTCATATTGTATTTCCTCGTAATTTTCTCCTGCAATATTACCAGCTGCATTCTTTATTGCTAACTCTATTTTATCTTTTGGTAAATTTTCTTTACGTGCAGCAAATATAGCAGAGCGAAGGCGTGGGTTTAGTTCTGGGTCAGACAGCCCTTGCTTCGCAGCAACTGTTATCTCTCTAATCAGCTTTGTAAATTTTTGAGAACGCTTTGCATCCTGTGCACCCTTACGGTGTTTTATATTTGAAAATTGTGAATGACCAGCCATGTCCAAATAGTTAAAAAGCTAATTATATACCAAATCGTAGAGAAAATTAAAGCAAATTTTCAGGAAAGAATTTGACTAATTTTGTGTTGACTATAGCATTAAAACTTAAGGCCCCTGTGGTGGAATGGTAGACACGGCAGACTCAAAATCTGCTGCTCGTGAGAGTGTGCTGGTTCAAGTCCGGCCAGGGGCACGTAAAAATATTGGAAACCGTATATATGTTACATAAATTTTTTGAACGTTTATTTTCTATTCTCTCTTCTATAAGTGTTATTCAAAAGGTAAAAAAAGATGAAAATGGAATATGCTACGTAACAGGGCTTAGACGCTATCTATCAGTATTGCTTGATTTAATTATTATTGTTTTGATTTTACAGTTTTGTAGCCAAGCTTTAAATCAGATTTTTATGCGTTCAGAAGATGGTAAAATATTAAGTCAAATTGCTGCAAAATATCCAATGGTAGAGTTATCTGCAGAAGAGAAGATAGTACAAAATAGGCTTATTAAATTAATGATCTTAAATCAAATAGTCCAATCTGCTATGCTCTTTAGCTATGTAGCCTATATGTGGATAAGGTTTGCTGCTACACCTGGGAAATTATTACTTGGAATGAGGGTTGTGGATTCAAACACTTTTGAAAAAATGACTCTGAAACAAGCAACTAAGCGATTTTTCTCCATTATACTCTCAGTTGCACCATTGTTTTTAGGCTTTATATGGGCAAACTTCAGTAAGCGCTGCCAAACTTGGCATGATAAGATTGCAGATACAGTGGTTGTAACAAGAAAAAGCCTGCGGGAGCATAAAAGCTAGAAAATTTTAACTTACTCACTATCTTGTGATTATGAAAGAATCTGATTAATAATAGAAAAATGCTTAAAACAAGAGGTCCTAAAAAGTTAAAGTCTATAATAGAAAACTATGCACTTAAGTGCATGAGGAATAAGATCAGTACAAATGAAATACGTCTTATTTTAAACTGGAAAAATATAGTGGGAGCAGAAATTGCGGAGTGTACAAAGCCAAAAAAGATTTCGTACGCGCAAAATATCAATTCTGGTGTATTACACCTTGTAGTAACAAATGGCAGTAAAGCATTAGAAATTCAGCATATGATTTCTCTCATAATAGAAAAAATCACAGTATTTTTTGGCTATAAAGCGGTATATGGTATAAAAATTAAGCAAGAGAGTATTGACTTTTTTACGATATAAGGTAACCTCAAGTTATATAGTAACTTCGGTAATATCAAAGTGAGTAGAGTTTGCGAATTAACAAATAGAAAAAAATCTTTCGGTAATAAGGTATCACATTCAAACCGTAAAACAAAACGTACGTTTCTTTTGAATTTACATAAGGTTACGTTGATGAGTGATATATTGAATAAAAAATTCAGTTTTCGTATTGCAACAAGAACTTTGAGGACTATAGATTATAAAGGTGATCTTGATGCTTTTTTGCTCAACACAAGAACAATTAAATTAAGCGAAGAAGCACAAAAAATAAAGAGAAGGTTAAAGAAGGTCTTAGCGAAGCAGCAAGTTGCATCAGTATAAGCTATGCATAGTAAACCTCAGTGGCTCAGAGCAAAAGCTCCAACCGGTGAAGTATTCAATGAAACATTAAATACTGTTAGATTACATAAATTGCATACAGTCTGTGAAGAGGCTGCATGTCCAAATATTGGTGAATGTTGGAATAAACGTCACGCTACTGTTATGATTCTCGGCTCTGTTTGTACACGTGCTTGTGCATTTTGCAATGTTGCAACTGGAATCCCAGACAAATTAGATCCACACGAGCCAGAAAATCTTGCAAAAGCTATAAAGAAATTAAACTTAAAGCATGTGGTTATTACTTCTGTTGACCGCGATGATTTGCCAGATGGCGGTGCGAATCAATTTATAAAATGCATAGAAGAAATTAGAAAGACAAGCCCTGAAACAACGATAGAAATTTTAACTCCTGATTTCTTGAATAAGGAAGGAGCGTTTGAAGCAGTTGCTATTGCTGCTCCCGATGTCTATAACCATAACATCGAAACAGTGCCGAGGTTATATGCAAAAATAAGGCCAAGAGCTCGTTATTTTCATTCTTTGTACTTACTCAAAACTGTTAAGCAAATTAACCCTAAACTTTTCACAAAGTCAGGGTTTATGGTTGGCCTTGGAGAAACAAAAGAAGAGATATTTCAGGTTATGGATGATTTACGCAGTGCTGAAGTTGATTTTATTACAATTGGTCAATATTTACAACCAACTCCAAAACATGCAAAACTTGATAGGTACGTCACTCCAGAAGAATTTGAGCATTATAAATATGCTGCCTATTCCAAGGGATTCTTAGTAGTTGCATCGAGTCCACTCACTCGCTCTTCATATCACGCTGAAGAAGATTTCAAAAGACTTAAAGCTTGTCGTTAATATCCAACTAAGTAGCTGTTCCCTACTGGTTTCATCCGGTTTTGTTGCATCGCACCAAAAGCCATCCTAGTATCAGCTACTTGAATGACATCGAACCAAGATGCAAATAAGCCTGTAAAGGAAATTAGGAAAATTATTGAAATAAATAGCTTATAACTAGTTATACAGGGCTGTGAAAGAAGATTAAGAGCATAGCTAATAGGTCTTATAATTAATTATAAGACCTAATTTAGTTATTTCACTTTAAACCCACACTTAGCTGCACCCTCTTTTATAACTTGACTATGTTTTTTATCTTTAGTTTGTAATTCCATCTTTATAGTGTCATCTTCAACTTGTATCCTCTGCATTAATACGTCTTCATATGGTTCACCACAACCAGGAAACATCAAGCTATTGTTTTCATGTATAATTCCTTTGAATTGTGTTGTATTTAGTAAATTGACATGAAGGTTACGATCATCATCATAAAGAATATCAGTGTAATATTGATTTTCTGGTAGTAGAAAGTTTATTGTATCACTCATGGTATTTACCTGTAACTAAAATAACCATTATATTATTAATATATGTATTATAGTATAATCACTTTAGCTAACCTTAAAACTTATACTCATCTCTCTACATTTCCTAGCTTGACGTGTATGGTTTGCTCAGCACTTCTTCGATTTTCTCTAGCATTAATTCAGCAGCTTTTTGCTCAGCAACTTTCTTGCTAGGAGCACATGCAGAAACCTTGCCATGACTTTCTATGTAAACAGATATAGTAAATTCAGGGCTATGAGCTGGCCCTGTTTGTTTTATCAGATCATACTTTGGTAAAGGTAGCTTGCTTTTTTGAGTCCATTCTTGCAATGAGGTCTTAGGATCTTGAGGGGGGGTGAGCGTGTTTTTAGCTAGCTTTTCCCAGTGCTCAGTGATAAATTTTTCAACGTTTTCGAACCCACCATCAATATAAATTGCACCGATCAGTGCTTCGAGTGCATTTTCTAAATTTTTTAGGTTACATTTTCCTCCATTACAGCGTTCACTATTATTCATGATGATAAGATCACTTAATTCTATTTCTTTAGCAACGTTAGCAATGGTGCTGCCACAAACTAAATCTGTTTTTCTTTTTGCCAATGCTCCTTCTTGCTCTTCTGGAAATAATTTAAACAGCATAGCAGATACTACCATGTTCAAGACGCTGTCACCCAAAAACTCTAATCTTTCGTAGCTTGTAATCTGATTTTCGCTATTTCTTTTATTTACACTTGGGTGAGTCAATGCTTCTTCTAATATAGCCTCATTTGTGAATTTATAGTTAGTGATTTTAGATATAGCGTCATTCAAATTTTTCATACTCATGTTTAAAAGAAAAGTATTTCTTACCATACACACTTTTATGCCAAATAGCAGATATTTATGTGCTATAACATTTGTGAGTAACAGGTATAATAATAAATTTTAAAGAGATAGATGACTTTAACCACAAAAATATTTTTTACCTCATTTATTTTTGGATTGATTCTTTTTCCTTATTTTATAAAGCTACTAAAAGAACTGAGTAAAAGCGGGCAACCAATTAGGCCATACGGACCAGAAAGTCATTTGATTACAAAAAAAGATATTCCGACTATGGGTGGAATAGTAATACTAATTTCTTCCTTATTTCCGATTTTACTTTTAGCTCAGTTAACACCTGAGATTCTGCTCTTAATATTTATAACCCTCTGTTTTGCTTTGCTTGGATTCATCGATGATTATTTAAAATTAAAGGCAAATCACTATCGAGGTTTAAATGGAAAAGCTAAAATACTTATTCAATTTATTGTCGCGCTGATTGGTATGTCTATACTTAACGTATACTCTGCTGAAGGCTTTACGAAAACGTACCTATTCAAAGAGATGATAATTGACCTTGGCTATTTATATGTTCCGTTTGCTGCATTTGTAATTGTGGGCTCTTCCAATGCTGTGAATCTTACTGATGGTTTGGATGGACTTGCTGCAACTCAAGCTATCACTTCTTTTGCTTCTTTAGGTCTAATTGCATACATAACTCAAGCAGACATAAATATTATTTTATTCTGCATTGCATTTATAGGAGCAATTTTAAGTTTCTTGTGGTTCAACACACATCCAGCAAAAATATTTATGGGTGACGTTGGTAGTCTTTCAATAGGTGCAGTACTGGGATTAACTAGCATACTAATTAAAAGAGAATTGCTTTTTGCTGTTATTGGAGCGATTTTTGTGATAGAGACTCTATCTGTAATTATTCAGGTATCATATTTTAAATATACAAAATTTAGATATGGGCAGGGGGAAAGAATTTTCCTTATGTCACCAATACATCACCACTTTGAGAAGAAAGGGTGGTCCGAAAACACAATAGTTATGAAATTTTGGATAATTTCTGTTATCTTTTCAGCTTTTGCAGTAACTTGCTTATTATAAAAACTTATGACATACCCAGACTTCACATTAGAAAATAGGTTATCCGGAATGATAGCAGGGGTTGATGAAGTGGGTAGAGGGCCACTCGCTGGTCCAGTAATGTCTGCAGCGGTGGTGTTTACCGATAGAAATATAATTATTGATGGAATTAACGACTCGAAAAAATTGACTCCTAAATTCAGGGAAGTTCTATATGAAAAAATAACATCCGTTGCAAAATTTGGCATAGGAATAGCAAGTGTGGAGGAAATAAATTCATATAATATCTTACAAGCGACAAAACTTTCAATGGAGCGTGCGTTGATAAATCTGAACCTAGAGCTTGATTATGTTTTGGTTGATGGCAATCAACCGCCTGAGGTAAAATGGCAAGTGCAGTCCGTAGTAAACGGCGATAATTTGAGTACATCAATTGCAGCAGCTTCAATAATTGCAAAAGTAACCAGAGATCGATTTATGCAAGAGCTGCATAATAAACATCCAGAATATAATTGGCATAAAAATAAGGGATATGGAACAAAAGAACACATTAACGCCATTAACCTTTATGGCATTACAGAACATCATAGGAAAAACTTTGCACCTGTTTCCCTCTTTTATCATCGAATTGCGTAATCTTGATAATCCGAGTACTCACCTCCGTTTATGGAAATAAATAGTGCTTGTACTTACAAGCACTATAATAGTTCTATATTAGATATTGCGTAGATTTGATTCTTGCTTAGAAACAAACAAATCGCTTAATTTGTCACTTAATTTGTCGCTAGCTTGATCCCACATCTTTTGACCTTTTTCTGTTGTTATTGCTAATACCACTGTTGCCAGCAGAGCAGCTCCAGCTACTGCTGCAGCTATTCCAATTAAAGGTTGTCCAAGTACAAAAGCTAGAACAGCACCACCAATTACTAATAGTAATCCAACAGTACCAAAAGCAATCTTTCCACCGTGTTTGCTGTAAAAAGTTGGTGTTTCATCGCTGTCATCCCATCCACCATAATGATAGCTGTCCATTCCACTCATTGAAAAAGGAAATGACCTATCAGAAGTTAGTCCAGGAAAAGCTGATCTGCCTGAATCGACAGATGGTTTGCTGGATTGAACCTGTTCACCATGTGGAGGAAGAAGTGATCTATCAGAAGTTGGTTCAGGAAAAGCTGGTCTGCCTGAATCAATAGGTGGTTCTTGAGGTTCAAGTTTAGCCTCTTTTATTTTTTCTTCAATTATTTTAACTATTTGTGTTCGATTTTCTCGTTTAGCAAATTCTAATGGTGTTCCTCCTATATATCTGCGACTAAGAACATCTTTAAGAAAATTATTAGTGCTAGCAAAATTTAAAATGCCAACTACATTATCTTTTTTATTATGGTGGATAGCATCAAGCAAAATATCCTCAAGAAAATCAATAAAGCTCTCTTGCCAAATGTAGTTTTTAGCAAAACTAAAAATTTTATTCGCATGTTTTTGCTTGTTACTTAAGATGGCATCCTTAAGCTCATCTTCAAACCTATCTCTTAGATTCCAATGAAGGAGTAGATCGATTCCATAGGGCTTGGCAAATTCCAAAATTCCTTCAGCAACAGCAGTATTATTAGATATTACAGCATCATATCTCTTGTTGCATAAGTGATGCATAAAATTTCTATACATCATACACTCTGGACCAAATTCCAGAGCAATTGCCACAGCTCTGCCTTTGATTACCCAAGCAACCTCTCTGCCTTTATCTGTAGTATAGTTTAAAAGATCATATAACTTTGGATTGGCTTTAAAAACAGACAATAAGTCTGAGCGAGTTTGTGCATTGCGAGTTTGTGCACTTATTACCTTATCAACATTAGCAGCAACACCACTTTGTATTGCATCCTTTAAATTATTATACAACGTCTGTTGCTCTGGTGTTAGTTTTTCAATAGTAGTTACCATGTTTTCTTCTCCATTTAAAAACAAATATAGTTTAATTATTACATATTTCTGTTAATAAATCAACCATATTATCTAGCTAACTTATTATAATATATTAAATTTACAGTAGAATTAATACAAAATTAATAATACTAGAATGATGGCTTATATGGGCTAAAACTTCTACTTTAAATCTATCTGCTAGCTCAAAGTGACTTAAAAATTTTTACTTATAATATCAAGTATTCACCTCTGTTTACTGGATAAATAGCGCTTGTATTTACAAGCACTATAATAGTTATATATTAGAGATTGCGTGGATTTGGTTCTTGCTTAGAAACAAACAAATCACTTAATTTGTCGCTAGCTTTATGCCACATCTCTTGGCTTTTTTCTGCTTTCATTACTAATGCTCCTGCTAGCACTACTCCCATAATGAGCAATGAAATTCCAAGAGCGAGTTGTCCAAATCCACAAAGCACAGCGCCACCAATTACTAATAGCAATCCAATAGTACCAAAAGCAATCTTTTCACCGTGTTTGCTAAAAAAAGTTGGTGTTTCGTTGCTGCTATCCCATCCACCATGTGAAGGGGAATTATAGCCACTCATTCCACTTATGCCACCCAGTCCACTCATCGGAAAAGGAAATGACCTATCAGAAGTGAGTCCAGGAAAAGCTGGCTTGTTCTCAGCAGTAAGTGGTTCTGGAGCTTGAAATTCAGCATTTTGTGCATCAATTATTGTAACTATTTCTGTTAGGCCTTCTTGTTGAGCAAATTGTAATAATGTATCTCCTCTAAAGCCATGTAGTATATGTCTATTGGCATGATTAAGAAGACTATTAGTGCTAGCGAAATTAAAAATGCTAACTATATCATCTTTAATTTCTTTATTTTTTTCCCTATTAATGAGAGTGTCATACAAAATATCATTAAGAGCGCGAAGAAAACGATTTTGCTCATTCTTTTTTTGAGCAAAATTAAAAATTTCATTTGCATGGCCTTGGTTATTTACAACGTTGTACTTAAACTGATGGGTTAAATAAGAAAAAAGTGTGCTATATATATTATTCATCTTGGCAAATTCCAAAATTCCTTCAGCAACATTCTCTTTATTAGATTGATTAGATACTACACTATCATACATCTTATCGAATAAGTGACTCGCAAAGCTTTCTCTCATACCAACACTAGCAGATGCTTCCAAAATCTTTTCAGCAATTTTTTGATCTTCAGGAGTAGTATAGTTCAAAAGATTATATAACCCATTACTTTCAGCATTAAAAACACGTAGTAAATCTGTGCGACCTTTTCTATGTAGCACATTGGAAACACCATCAGCAGTACCACTTTTTATTGCTTTCTCTAAATCATCATACAACTTCTGCTGCTCTTGTTTTAACGCTTCAGTGGTAGTTACCATATCTCCTTCTTTATGAGATTCTCCTTGCCCACTTTGTGGAGGAGTAGTTGGAGTACTGATTGGCTTCACTTCAGGAGCAGCTTGGCCATCTGCAGCCTTAGGCTGCTTATGTTGAGTTTTAGCTTTAAACTGAGCGATTTTTGCCTCAATTATTTTAACTATTTCTGTTAGATTTGTTACTTCAGCAAATTTTAATGGTGTTCCTTCTTGATAGTTATAACTAAGAACATCTTCAAGAACATTATGGTTGCCGGCAAAATTTAGAATATTAGCTACATGATCCTTTTGATTCTCATGGATAGCATCATACAAAATGTTATAAAGATCAGACATAAAAAACTCTTGGTGATTCCCTTTTTTAGCAAAATTAAAAATTTTATTTGCATTGCCTTGGTCTTGATTATTATTTAAGATGGAATCTATAAACTCATTGCCTAGCTTATAAAAAAGTCTGCTATACATGTTATTCGTCTTGGCAAATTCCAAAATTCCTTCAGCAACATCCTCTTGCTTAGATACTATAGCATCATATACCTTATCGGATAAGTGGCTCTGAAAGTTTTTTTCTATACCCACTTGTTGAAATCTTTTAAAAATCGCTCCAGCAATTTCTTTACCTGTGTGGGTAGTATAGTTTAAAAGATCATATAACTTCTGATCTTCAGCATTAAAAACATCTAATAAATCTTGGTGAGTTTGTGTACTTAACACCTTGAAAACAAGCGTAAGCCTATCATTTTCTATCGCAGTCTTTAAACCATCATACAACTTCTGCTGCTCTTGTTTTAATGCTTCAGTGGTAGTTACCATATCTCCTTCTTTATGAGATTCTCCTTGCCCACTTTGTGGAGTAGAAGCTAGGCCATCTGGCGCCTTAGGCGGCTTATGTTGAGCTTCAGGTTCAAGTGTATCCTTTGCTGCCTCAATTATTTTAACAAGCTTTTCATGGCCTTTCTCGGTAGCATAATTCAATACTGTATAATTCTCATGTGCTGGTTCCCCATTAGGCGTTACCATTGGCTTTGTTCCAAGAAGGAATGTAAGAGTGTCTGAGTCTGCTCTGTTTAAAATATTTATAGCAACATTTTCACGATCACAGTCAATAGCGTAAATCAGAAGCGTTTGGCTTTTTTTTGTTGTGGTGTGTGTGGCTCTCCCATGTCTCAAAACATCTTGTATATCATCCCTTGCTAATATATTTTCAATGTTTTCATTATCTTTTATTGCATAGAATAACTTACTAGTTAAATTCTGCAAATCCTCATCTGGAGACATATCTCCTTCTTTATGAGATTCTCCTTGCCCACTTTGTGGAGTAGAAGCTAGGCCATCTGGCGCCTTAGGCGGCTTATGTTGATCTTCAGATTTAAGTTTAGCCTCTGCTGCCTCAATTATTGTAACTATTTCTGTTTGTTTTTGTTGTTGAGCAAGATCTGATATTGTTATTGTTCCTTCTTTATAGCGATGATTAAGAACATCTTCAAGAACATTATGATTTCTGGCAAAATTAAAAATATTAACTACATTATCCTTTTGACCATTGTTGATGGCATAACGTAAAATACTATAAAGATCTAAAAGAAAAAGCTTTGGAATTTGCGGAGGCCCTTTTTTACCAAAATTAAAAATTTTACTTGCATGATCTTGATTATGTAAGATTACATGCTTAAACCTATTGCTTAGATTATCAAAAATTGTGCTATACATTATATTCGTCTTGGCAAATTTCGAAATTCCTTCAGCAACATCCTCGTTATCAGATACTATCTTATCGGATAAGTGATTTATAAAATTTCCAGATATACCCTCTATTATAAATTTGTCAAAAATCTTCTCAGCAACTGCTCTGCCATCATCTTTAGTATAGTTTAAAAGATCATATAACTCTTTACTTTCAGCATCAAAAATACGTAGTAAATCTGCGCGATCTTGTCCATCTAACACAGTGTAAACACTATCAGCATCACCACTTTTTATCGCAGCCTTTAGATTAGTATATAACTTCTGTTGCTCTGATGTTAGTTTTACCTCAGTATTAGTTACCATCTTTTCTTCTTCATCAGATTCTCCTTGCCCACTTTGTGGAGGAGCAGCTTGGCCATCTGCAGCCTTAGGCGGCTTATGTTGAGTTTGAGCTTCAAGTTCAGCATTTTTTGCCTCAATTATTTTAACAAGCTTTTCATGGCCTTTCTTAATGGCATAATTCAATGCTGTATAATCCACTGGATTCCCATCAAGCATCACCTCTTGCTTTTTTTCAAGAAGAAATGCAAGAGTCTCTGGGTTTGCGGTGTTTAAAATCTCTATAGCAACATTTTCACGATCATAGTGAATAGCGTAAACCAGAAACGTACAAAAGTTTTCTGCATTGTCATTGACTCCATAACGTATCAAAACGTGTTGTATACTATTGCTTGTTAATATACTTTCAACGCTTGTATCATTTGTTATTGCAGTAAGTAACCTATCAGCCAAATTCTGCAAATCCTCATCTGTAGGCATAGTTCCTTTTTTATGAGATTCTCCTTGCCAACTTTGTGGGGGAAGAGGTGGTGTGATAGGAGTTGGTTCTGCTTCTGCTTCAGGAGCAGCTTGGCTATCTGCAGCCCTAGATGGCTTATGTTGAGCTTCAGGTTCAAGTGTATCCTTTGCTGCATTAATTGCTTTAACTATTTCTGTTAAGCCTTTTTCTTTAGCAAATTTTAATAGTGCATTGTTTGTAAAGCCATACAGTTGGTCATGATTAAGAAGATTATTAGTACTAGCAAAATTAAAAATGCTAACTATAGCATCTTTTTGCTTCTTGACAATAGCGTCATACAAAATATTATTAAGAGCATAAAGAAAACTATCTTGCTTATTCTTTTTTTTGGCAAAATTAAACATTTCATTTGTATGATCTCGATTATGTAAGATTGCATGCTTAAACTTATTACCTGGACTACTAAGAAGTATTCTATCTATTTTATTTATACTGGCAAATTCCAAAATTCCTTCAACAACATTCTCTTGACTAGGTTGATTAGATACTATAGCATCATAGATCTTATCGGATAAGTGATGTGTAAAGTTTCCTTCCGCATAGAATCGTTGAAGTGTTTTAAAAATTGCTCCAGCAATCTCTCTGTCGTTATCTGTAGTGTAGTTCAAAAGATCATATAACTTTGGATTTTTAGCGTTAAAAACATGATCTAAATCTACGATATCTTGTTTATCTATTATATGAAGAATATCATCAGCAGTACCACTTTTTATTGCTTTTTCTAAATCATCATACAACTCCTGTTCCTTGTCTGGTGGTTCTGTAGTATGCATATCTCCTTCTCCATTGGAAATAAATATAGTTTAATTATGGCATATTTTTATTAATAAATTAACTATATTGCTTAGTTAAGTCATTGTAATATATTAAACCTACAGTAGAATTAATACAAAATTAATAATGCTGAAATGACATCTTAAAGTGATTGTGCGAGACGCTTATTAGGATAGAGCAAAATAAATATTTACTAAAATTTTGTTTTTTCTAACTAAAGTGTCTATAATCCTAGGTTTGAGGTAAAATTAATGCTACAGAGAAATTTTTTAATATGGTTGTTGGCATCATTGTTCTATGCTTATCAATATATATTGCGCGTAATTCCAAACATAATCGCACCTGAATTGATCACAAAGTTTAATATAAGCATTGCAGATGTAGGTCAATTTGGTGGTATATATTATATAGGTTATACGCTCGCTCACATACCTATTGGTATTCTCCTTGACAGATTTGGACCAAAGTTTGTTTTGCCTGCTTGTATTGTTTTAACATTTACTGGAACGCTACCTCTCATATGCTTTGATGAGTGGAGTTATTCAATAATTGGCAGAATAATTGTGGGAATTGGATCATCTGCTTCAGCGATCGGACTTTTTAAAGTTGCAAGCATGTATTTTGCACAAGAAAAATCAGCAAGAATGGCAAGCTTATCTCTAATAATAGGATTATTGGGTGCTATATACGGTGGGCTACCACTAGATTTTTTACTTGATAAGTTTGGTTGGGATTATGTTATTTACACTTTCTCAGCATTTGGATGTTTGCTTGCTTTATTGTTATTCTTGGTAACACCTAAAAGCGATATTCAACAAGACAAAGTTAGCATAAAAGATTTAAAAACAGTGTTTTTTAATAAGCATATTATTTTAATCAGCTTTTTTGGTGGCTTAATGGTTGGTGCAATGGAAGGTTTTGCAGACGGTTGGATAAAGGCATTTTTATGTGAAGTGTATGAAATGACTGGAGATTTAGCCTCTTCTGTTTCTTCTGTAATATTTATAGGCATGGGAGCAGGATCATTTTCTTTAGGTTACCTATTAGAAAAATATCCAAACAAACATTACGAGATAATCATTGCATGCTCGTTTGCAATGATTGCAGGATTTTTAATGCTTTTTACTGGAGCAGGTGGCTTATACATTGCACTATCTGCACTTTTCGTCATTGGTTTTGCCTCTGGTTATCAGCTAGTCACAATTTACAAAGCAATAAGTTATGTGAATAATAACTTAGTTGGTTTGGCAACAGCTATGTCAAACATGATAGTTATGATCTTTGGAGAGTTCTTTCACACTTGGATCGCAAAAGTAGTAAATTTTTACTGGGATCAAACAATTATAGAAGGAAACCCTATATACGGTGCTGGACTGCTGATAAAAGCAATGTCCATCATGCCTGTATGCTTACTCATAGCTATTTTTGGGTTTATGTGGTTAAAAAGACAGGATTTAAAAATTGCTTCCGAAAAGTATGCATCTTAATATAATTAAGTTAATTCAACTAGCGAGGTTCTCCCGTGTTTAATATTTTAAAAAAAATCTTTGGACTTAATTGCTTTAAAAGTCATTTAAGGTCTTTTGATGGAGAGGTTTATCAGTCGATAGAAAAAGAATTACAGCGTCAGAAATCGCAATTGCAGTTGATTGCATCAGAAAATTTTGCAAGCAAAGCGGTAATGGAGGCACAAGGTTCTTTTCTGACTAATAAATATGCGGAAGGTTATCCAGGCAAAAGATATTACTGTGGTTGTGAGCATGTAGATAAAATTGAAAGCCTCGCTATAGAAAGGCTGTGCAAGTTGTTTGGTGTTAAATTTGCAAATGTTCAACCTCATTCTGGTTCTCAGGCAAATCAAGCAGTGTTTGCTTCATTGCTCTCCCCTGGTGATACGATACTAGGGCTATCACTTAATTGCGGTGGACATTTAACGCATGGTGCAGCACCAAGCGTTTCGGGTAAGTGGTTTAAGTCCATTCAATATGGAGTTGATAAAGACACCTATCTGCTCAATATGGATGAGATAGAAAAGCTTGCGCTTGAGCATAAACCGAAATTGATTATAGCAGGTGCTTCCGCTTATCCAAGAAAAATGGATTTCAAACGCTTTCGCGAGATTGCAGACAAAGTTGGTGCGTATTTGCTAGCAGACATTGCTCACTACGCAGGACTTATTGCATCTGGTGAATATCCATCTCCCGCTAAATATGCACATGTTATGACTTCCACAACGCACAAAACTCTGCGTGGTCCTCGTGGTGGAATAGTTATGACAAATGATGAAGCAATACACAAAAAAATCCAATCTGCAGTTTTTCCAGGACTACAAGGTGGACCGCTTATGCATGTAATCGCTGCAAAGGCTGTTGCATTTAAAGAAGCATTAGCACCAGAGTTTAAAGTATATAGCAAGAAAGTTGTGGAAAATTCTAAAGTACTAGCTAAAACGCTAGAGAAACATGGGTTGAATATTGTGACAGGTGGCACTGACTCTCATATAGTGTTGGTGGACTTAAGGCCAAAAGGACTAACCGGCAGGGATGTGGTGGATAGCCTTGAAAGAGCTGGCATTACATGCAATAAAAACGCTATACCATTTGATACAGAAAAACCGACCATTACTTCAGGGCTGCGTTTTGGCACTGCTGCTGAAACAACACGTGGACTTGGAACTGAAGAGTTTAAAGAAATAGCTGATTTAGTGAATGAGGTAGTTCATGGGCTAATTAATGGAAATAGCTCAGATGTTGAAAGAAAGGTGAAAACTAAAGTTGAAAAGATTTGCAATAAATTTCCTATTTACTCATGAAATTGCATAATTCGTTAGATCCAGAGTGTGGTATATTTTTAAGAATTATGAATTTCAGTTCTATGCTTTTAATGCTATTTTAACCATGCTCAATATACCATATATAAATGTATTACTAAAGTAAAGTTGGAGGGTTTTATGCAAGATCTTGATTTAGATTTGCTCGATGTACAGAACTTTATAAAAAAGCTAAAAGAATATGTACAGCATGAAGTAAAAATTCACGTAGATAAAAAAACGGAAGAGACGAAAGACAAAGTAGCAATACGTGTAACGAACAAAGTACTGAATAATATGGTTGGTAACAAACCACCAAGCAAACCTAGAAGAGTTAATCAGGTATATGATGCAGTACAGAATCAAGAGGCTATAAGAGCCCTTTTTGTGGGTAAAACGCTTACCAAGGTGTATGGTAAAAGGAAGCACGAGGTTAAAGTTAATAGTCCAACAGAATTTGTTTACGATGGAGAGATATATAAGTCTCTTTCTACAGTAGGTAATAAAATTAATGGTACAAAATCTTGTGGTGGTTGGAACTTTTTCAGAATTTGCCTTGACCCCAAAGAAGGATTGAAAACATTGTGCTATCACCGTTCAAAATTTTTTTCTAATAGGTAGTTTCCATTTTAAGCACATCAAATATACCATTGATATATAGCTAAAGTAAAGTTGGAGGGTTTTATGCAAGATTTTCTCGATGCACATAACTTTATTAAAAATATGAAAGAACATGCACGACGTGAAGTAAAAAATCACGTAGATAACAGAACGGAAGATGCTAAACACAAAGCAGCGATATCCATAAGGAACAAAGTATTAAATAATATGCTATGTAACAAACCGCTAAGCAAACCTAAAAAAAATAAGCTGCTTAGGATTACATGTAATCCATTCCAAAATCAAGAGGTTATAAACGCTCTTTTTGTGGGTAAAACACTTGTATGGAATCGTTCCAATAGTGGTGAAAGCTATAAAGTTAAGGTTGAGAAGGGAGGAAGGTTTATAAATTGTAGCACTGGAACAGAGATAGCTAAATCTCCTTCTACAGCGTGTAGAATATTGGCTGGTAGTGGAAGTTATAATGGTTGGACAGAATTTAAGGTGTGTCTTGATCCACAAGAAGGATTGCAAACTTTGTGTTACCACCGTTCAAAATTTTTTTCTAATACTGCAGCTTTTTCGTGTATATAGCTATGGGAAGTACAATAGCTCTTGCTGATGTGTACACTTTAACAATAAGCGATGTCGCTTTTAATTACATCAACATTATTCCTTGGTAATTCTTTTATGAATCGAGAAGTGCGCATCGGTTGCCACTGATTGTTAATTTCCCTTCTATCTGCACATGAAATGATTAATTTTTTCTTTGCCCTGGTTATGCCAACATACGCAAGCCTTCTTTCTTCTTCTAAAGCTTTGCCAGTTTTGTCCTCAAAAGATCTTTGATGTGGAAATAACCCTTCTTCCCAACCAGGTAGAAATACACATGGAAATTCAAGCCCTTTTGCTGCATGAAGAGTCATAACGTATACAGTGTCATCACTATTCATGTTGTCCACTTCCATCACTAGACTTATATGCTCTAAAAATGCTGTCGCGTCATCAAAGTTTTTTAAGGATGAGATAAGCTCTTTTACATTCTCTATTCGAGCTAAGCCCGTTACTCCTTCACTTTCAAGCATTTCAATATATCCTGATTGATTTGCTATTGTTCCAATAAATTCAGAAAGTGTTTTTGTGTTTACTATTTCCCTCCAATCTTCAATTTTATTTAAAAAATCGTTTAGTGAGAATTTAATTCTTTCTGTTAATTGATTATTTGCAACTAGAATTTTTGCTGCTTCAAAAAAAGAAATTTTGTTATCCTGAGCAGCTATATATATCTTTCTTAGAGTTGTGGCTCCGATGCTTCTTTTTGGCCGATTTACAATTCTTTCAAAAGCAAGGTCGTCATTATTATTTGTAATAAGTCTTAGATATGCGATTAAATCCCTAATTTCCTGACGTTCATAGAATTTTACACCGCTTATAATCTTATAAGGAATTGAATATTTCATAAAATACTCTTCCAAAACTCTAGTTTGAAAAGTAGCTCTGACTAGCACTGCGATGTCACTAAATCTGAATTGATTAAGCTTTAATATCTGTTCACTTATGAATCTTGCTTCAGCTTTTCCATCCCATAACTTTATGAGATTTACCTTTTCTCCTTCAACGTTTGCTGTCCACAGTGCCTTTTCTAAGCGAGTTTTATTATGATTAATAATATATGATGCAGTTGCAAGTATGTGAGATGTTGACCTGTAATTGCATTCTAACTTGAAGGTTTTTGCGTTTTTAAAATCATCAGAAAATCTTAAAATATTTTCAATTTCTGCGCCACGCCAGCTATATATTGATTGGTCATCATCTCCAACACAACAAATATTCGAATGCTCTTTTGCTAAGTATTTCAGCCAAAGATATTGTATTGCATTTGTGTCTTGGTATTCATCTACCATGATATATTTAAACTTATTTTGGTAATAAGATAGAATCTCAGTATTTTTATTGAAGAGCTGTATATTATATAGGAGCAAGTCACCGAAGTCGACAGAGTTTAAAAATTGTAGTCTCTCTTGATACTGATGATAAACCTTTAATGCGGTTACATATACTGATCTAAACGACTGCACATCTTCGACCTCAGATGGCATCCAGCATTTCTCTTTCCATTTCTGAATTATATTCATAATGGCGCTGTTTTTCTCTGATAACTTATCAGGGCTTATTTCATTAACGATATTTTTTATCACCTGTAATTGATCATCCACACCAATAATTGTGAAATTGGAGTTTAATCCCACAACTTCTGCATGCTGGCGCAAAATCTTTGCTGCAATTGCATGAAAAGTGCCAAGCCATGGTATATTCGTGTTTGTTAGCTCCAAGACCCTGGACACCATTTCATTTGCTGCTTTGTTTGTAAATGTTACTGCTAATATTTCGTCAGAGAAGGCATAGTTATTTTTAATTATATGCGCGATTCTTGAAGTGATCGTCCTTGTTTTTCCTGTCCCTGCACCAGCCAATATTAAAACTGGTCCATCTATATTAGTTACAGCTGATTGCTGCTCAGGATTCAGTAGCGCAAGATAATCATTCATTACATCCCCATAAATTATAGTTGCAGTAAGTTAACCTTACTACTGCCACTCTGTAAAGTTTTTGTTGTTTGCTGTCAGTTTATTTCAAACAGTGCGTGCCTCAATTGACAAATGTTAAAATTTTAGGTAATATTGAAATATATACTAATGATGTTAAGTAGGTAATAAAATGATGTTCGTTAATTATATCAAGAATATGTTCGATAATTATACAGCAAGTATGTTTACTCATTCTAATGGTCAAGAAAAATTATCATCTTCAGAAGAGGAAGGGTTACAGGAAGGAAGAGTGCAATTTGCAGAGAGCAATCAATTATCAGGAGATAATTCTGAGTATGATTGGTATAACTGGATCGATCATTTAATATCCCTAGAGCCTAACAAGGCTATAGAAAAATTAGAAGCAGATATTAGTGAATTAGAAGAAGAGCTTATACAACTTAAAGATGAATGGTGGCTAAAAAGTGATATAGAAATAGACCTCAAGCTTATAAAATGTCTTGCTCAGCATTTTCATAATCCTGAAAAAATTATAAAAGAATTAAAACATTATACTGAGAATAAACCTAAAAATTCAGTCAATAGGATAAACGGTCATATTATATTGGTCAAATATTTTGCTGAAAAGACGCAAATAGAAATAACTCAAGAAATTGACGATTTTATAGAAGGCATTGAAATTAAATACAAAAAGAAATCAAGAACTAAAAGCTCACGAAAGACAAATCCTGAATCTCCTTATGCCGCTTTAGATGAAAAGACAGCTAAACAAAATACCAAAGAGGAGTATAGTGACAAACTAGAAGCATTAAGGAATTTAATTATTTATGCAAAAAATAACTTTGATAATGATACCTATATAAAACTGCTTATTGGAATTAATAATTGTATTGTAGGCAGTTATTTGTATTCCATTAATCAGGAAACGCTTGATCATGTAAAGGACTTGAGAGCTTGCGTGGAGGCATTGCTAAGGATTAATCATGGGAATTTTGAACAAATATTGTGCGATATTAAAGACCTTATGGAACCGGTATTAAAGCAATCAAATACTGTGAAGTTACCACAAGATCAAACTGAAACAGAACCTGCAACGGAAGAAGCCCAAAACCCTCTTGTAAGTACACCTGGAGAATGTTTACAAAATGGTGCTAAAATTACAGCAGAAAAGGTTGATTCTCATCTGAATCCGACTGCTAATCAAGTAGTTTCTCGTGGAATACATATAATGTATACTGACCCCTGGTATTATAATATTGATATGGCATTTATAAAACGTAAAAATATTAATGTAAAAATTGAAGAAGATGATGAATACGCTATAATAAAATTTTTAGATAACATACAAGATGATAAGGAAAGGTTAAACTTAGCACTAAGTGCTTTGTTTGATAGAAAGGATGACATGGATCACGAGCTGCAGTCACGCATTACCAGTAGATTTGACTTATATGATGGAACACAAAAATCTACTACAACAACAGCCACAGAATATTACGAACAACCACAACCTAAGGCACCAATACCTAATCCTGCTGTTCCTTTATGTGATAATCGTGGTCAAACACAGAATGAAAGTGAACAGCCTAAACAAATAGCACAATCTGTAGATAATACTCCTAAAAAAAGTATACCACCGTCAAATCCACAAACAACCCATCACAGACCTCAAAGCAAGTCAAACGTCTATGATAATAAAAGCTTTAGTAAAGAGATTATGGGTGTTGTTGGTGCAATTGTTGGCACGATTATCGGAGCAACTATTGCATATTTTGCAGGAGCTGCTACTTTGCCTATTATTGCCGCTATTGCAGTATTTTCTACCGTTGCTGGTGCATTAATAGGCTACGGCATTGCAGAGATTTGTGAAAAAGTAAGTAGAGAGAAGCAAAATGACCCTAAAATGGATACATTGACTGCCTTGAGAGAAGTGCATACTACTGAATTATTGACTGACAGTGTCGATGTAGCAATCTAGATGTACAGTATCACGCACTTCAGCCATGTAGTGAAGCTAGTAAATTCAGTACATCAAGAACACGAGAAAGGCGAGATTTTAACTGATTTTCATATTCATTCCAATCTTGTATTGTTTTTTTTGCAACACCAGAGTCAACTGCAGCTTTTGCGACAGAAGGAGATACTATAGAAATTAATCTGGGGTCAAATGGAGTCGGTATTATATACTCACGGCCATAACTCATTTTACGACCACCATAGGCTGCAGATATCTCATCTGGCACTGGCTCACGTGCAAGTTTCGCTATTGCGTTTGCAGCTGCAATTTTCATTTCAGCATTGATTGTTGTTGCGCGTACATCAAGCGCTCCTCTAAATATATATGGAAATCCCATTACATTATTAACTTGATTATTATAATCTGATCTACCAGTTGCTACTATTGCATCAGGTCGCACAGACTTGGCAAACTCAGGTCTTACCTCTGGATCAGGGTTAGCAAGGGCAAAAATAATTGGGTCCTTACTCATGCTTTTTAACATCTCTTCATTTAATACATCTTTTGCAGATAACCCAATAAATACATCAGCACCTTTTATTGTATCAAGCAAAGAGCGTTCAGAAGTATCAACTACATATTTTTCTTTCCATTCATTCATGTCCTCTTTTCTGCCTGTATAGATTACTCCTTGCTTGTCACAAAGCACTATATTTTTAGCACCCATAGATTTGAGTATTTCAAGGCAAGCTATGCCAGCTGCGCCAGCACCGTTCATAATAATTTTAACATCTTCTATTTTTTTATTTATTATATCAAGGGCATTTATCATACCAGCTGCAACTACTACTGCAGTTCCATGCTGATCATCATGGAAGACTGGAATATCCATCAATTCATTTAGACGTTTCTCTATTATAAAACAATCTGGAGATTTTATATCTTCAAGATTTATTCCTCCCCAACTTGGCCCAAGGTATCTTACAGCATTTATGAAATCTTCTATATTTTCTGTATCTACCTCTATATCAATAGCGTCAATATCAGCAAAACGCTTAAATAAAACAGCTTTACCTTCCATTACAGGCTTTGAAGCAAGAGGGCCAATATTACCAAGCCCAAGCACTGCAGTGCCATTTGAAATGACTACAACACAGTTGCTTTTTGCCGTATAATCATAAACTGCTTCAGGATTTTTAGCTATTTCAAGGCATGGAGCTGCAACTCCAGGAGAGTAAGCAAGTGACAGATCATACTGTGTAGATAAAGGCTTTGTTGGGAGCACAGAAATCTTACCAGGCTTATTGCCTCTATTGTGGTATTTAAGTGCCTCTTGTTTCGTAGTGCTGTCTAAATCATCACTCATTATTACGTCCTTATATTTAAGCTCGTGGCCAATAATTTTTTAAGTATATGGAATTTTTAGAAATGTTCAATTGCAAACTATTAGCTTGTGGATTGCGCTATGCTCCTGTATAAATCTAACATACTCGGTAAAATTATATTGAATGCTTAAGAAAAACTTACCTAACTTGCTTACAATCTCACGTGTACTTGCGATACCAGCAATAATATTAAGTTTTTATATAGAAAATAAATATGCGAATTTAATAACAATATCAATCTTTATATTTGCATGCATTACAGACTTTTTTGATGGCTATTTAGCACGTGTATGGAAAGTGCAATCAAAGTTCGGTAGACTATTTGACCCGATTGCTGATAAATTAGTAGTAGTCTCAACAATAATTATGTTGGTTTACAAACAAAAAATAAATGATTTTACAATATTACCGTCAATTATCATTGTTTGTAGGGAGATATTGGTCTCAGGTTTACGGGAATTCCTTATAGCTACAAATGTTAGCTTGCCTGTTAGCAAAGCTGGGAAAATAAAAACATTTCTACAAATGGCTGCTGTAGTAGCATTAATAATTGATAATTACGAAGTAGCTCAACATATAGGTGAGATGTGTCTGTGGATTGCAGCAGTTATCACTATGTGGTCCGGTTATAACTATGTTGTGGCTGGCATAAAACAAATCGATTGAATTTCTTACAAAGCTCTCTGTTATCCAAGTAGACCGCCTTTTGTCATCCCAGTGTCACGCAGGCTTTGTTGCATAGCTAGTCGGTAGCAGGTAGTATATGATAAGTTCATGAGGCTACCTGAAATGTAGCCATACCTATATCGGTAAATTTATTCAGCAAATAGCACTTGAGTAGCAGTTCCTTCTCACGATTAACCTCAGATTTATTCTTAAAACTAAACCCAAATATTTGCTTTAATCGCGAAAAGAATGCTTCTATGTAGGATCTTTTTCCGTACCCTACCTCCTTTTTCCACTGCTTTATTCTCTCTATTGTATATCCATCAAACGATCTTATTAACCTAACTGCAGTATTTCTTTGGGCCATATAATCCAAATTCTGATGCTCTACTGCATTATTTTGTGGTGGTATTTTCGTTTTTATTTTAAGTTTGTAGCATTGCTGATAAATCATGGCTCTGTCATATGCACCGTCTGCATATAACGTTTCTATTTTACCATAATCATTTTTTATCAGCTTACTAGCTGCCCAGTGGTCAGGATAATATAGTTCAGTGTATTTTAAATCCATAACTTTTTTGCTGCTTATATCTAACATTACATGCATTTTTCTTGCTTGTTCTCTCCCTCTGTATTGTCTCACTTCATTATTTTTTTTGTTATGGCCAGCAGTAGTGTTATAGATGCCAATACCAGTGCTATCTATAGCAATTTCAATATTTTCCATATTATTTTTATCAACCCTGTTGTCATTAATCTTAATATTCAGTTTTTTAAATCTTCTTGAGGCCTGTGAATAGCTGATGACTTGTAGGCTTTTTCCTATTTGTTCGAGGTATCCTGCTATAAATCCCACTGTTTGTCTCAAGCCAATTCTGAAAAGATAGGTTATTATGTGAACTAAAATCACAACTTTATCGCTGTAAATGTTGTTTCCACCTGCTACTTTTGGTCTACTTTCGTGCCAGTTTTCAATGGCGTCGTTGATATAATGAAAAATATTTCCCCTTTCTTGAAGAAATTTGTTATATTCACTTTGGTTACTGACTTTCATTTTGACTGGCATCTTTTTCCTTTGTCGGTTAAATGCCTGTTTTATAATGAATTTAGTCAGTAACTTCCAGCTTTTTTCTCCATAGCTATGCAACAAAGCCTGTCACGCACTGGGATGACAAGAAAAAAGCACGCGAATGACAACATGTCACGTTACTTGCATGGCACAGGAGAGGGCTGTCGGTTTTTCACTTAAATAAAGGTTATGTAATAGATTTATTGAATTTCTTAAGAAAGAGTTAACATCTTCATGAAATTGACTAAATAGTTACAATCCTGTATAATATATATAGTTTATAAGTTAATTGGGTTTGTATGACTAGTATCACAAATAGCTTTAAAGATTGGTTTTCTTCTAAAAGTGAAATGGAAGATTTTTTTCGAGATTTTTGGCCAGCAGTTGATAAAGAAGTCAAAAAAGAAGAGCTAGAGGAAGAATTATTAACGCTAAAAAAAAGAGAGCTATATAGACAATATGCATCACTTGCCACAATGGTACCATTTGCAGCATTTATGGCTGTTGAGCTCACATCAATGTATAGTGAATGGGTTTTGCTCAGCACAATAGGCTGTGCATTAAGCTATGCTATACTTCCTTTTATGGCTTTGTCTATTATGTGTATTCTATATTTAATTTATAATAATAGAAAAATAGCACAAAAAGAACAAGAACTGAGAGACCTTGAAAATGGAAAAATAGCAGAAGAAGCGGGGAAAGACGTTCCTTATAACATTGGTGACTACATGAATTGCGCCGATGCTGTTTTAACTATATTGGTTATTGTAGCCAGCATAGTAAGCGAGACATTAGAAGAAAGCATGATAGGAGATGCAGCCTTTTTAACTTCTAATCTATTTAACTTTATAACAAGTGCTGCTTTTTGTTACAGCGAATACCAGAAAAGTAAAGAATATGAGGCAGAAAAAGGAGAGGGAGAAGGAAAACATATTGATAGTGATGAAAAGTCTGAAAAAACTACTAATAATATGCCTGCAGCTCAGTTAATGTTAGCTGGTTCTTCTATAATGTTAATAAAAAGGATAATGTTAATGGCATTAGCATCATCCTTAAATCCTGCTTTTGGCCTAGCTTTAGGTTTTATAGGCACAGCGCTTTTGATTGTAGGACACGCACTAATCATACATTCATACAGTAAAGAGTTAACTGATGTGAAAGTCAGTGGAAAAGGTACTTCATTGGGCTTAGGTAGCGTTAGTAGTAATACACGAGGTGGATACACTCCAACAGAAGTAGGAGGAATAGGTGCTATTTGAGGATAACTACAAGAATTTCAGAAATTTATTTCTTTAGATAATATTTAGGCCTATACTTTATTTTTATTTTAAGATCTATGTATAAGACGACAATTGTATATTTGATTCTCTTATTTTCCTTATTCACGCAATCGTATGCGGATGTTGGTACCTATGTTGAAAAAACTGAAGCTGAATTATATGAGGAAGCGGTTGAGCTTTTTGACCAAAAAAAATACAAACAAGCTATCAGAGCTTTTCAAGCAATTGAGGATTTATATCCTTTGTCTGATTGGGCAATGAAAGCAAAGTTGTTATCTGGTGTTGCCAGCTATAATTTGGGTGACTATGGCAGTGCTGCAAGTAGTATAGATGATTATATATATATCTACTCAAATGGTGAGAATTTGCCATACGCGTACTATTTAAGGGTATTATCTTATTACATGCAAATTAATAAGGTACAACTTGGACAGCAAACTGCATACAAAACTTTAGAACTTGCTACAGAGTATATTAATCTTTTTTCTGCCAGTGAGTATATAGATGAGATAAAGGAAAAAGCAAAACTGGTTACAGAACATATATCAGAGAAAGAATACGCTATCGGCAAATTCTACCTAAAACGTGGTGAATACTTGGCAGCTATTAAGCGTCTTCAGAATATAGAAAGCTATAAAAATTCTAGCTATTTACCTAGGTCTATTAACTATTTAGTAAAAGCATATTCAGCTCTCGGTCTTGATTCAGAGGCTAAGCAATATGAAAGTATGTTGGCAGAAAACTCAAAACCTACTGCTTAAATTGAAGAAGATTTGTGCTGCGATGGTAATAAAATTTTAAAGGGTATCTAATAAAAATATAGTGGATATTGACAAAATATGTTATTTACAAGTTAAAAGGATTTTAGCGATAGATAACAAAAGGTAAGTAACATGGTGCAGCTTTCTCTACCCAAGAATTCTCAAATTAATAAAAAGGGTAAAGTTTATCCTATTCCTGTTGGAGCAAAAAACATCAGACGATTCCAAATTTATCGCTGGTCTGCCGATGATGAGAAGAATCCTAGAGTAGACACATTTTTTATTGATATGGATAATTGTGGCCCTATGGCGCTTGATGTATTAATAAAAATCAAAGACGAGATAGATTCAACTTTAACGTTTAGACGCTCTTGTAGAGAAGGAATATGCGGGTCTTGTGCAATGAATATTGATGGAACCAATACACTTGCATGTACTAAATCAATACACGACATAAAAGGCGACGTAAAAATATATCCATTACCTCATATGTATGTGATAAAGGACTTGGTCTCAGATTTAAGTCAATTTTACGAACAATATAAGTCAATTAAACCTTGGTTACAAACTAATGAACATGCTGTTTCAAATAAGGAACATACCCAATCTACTGAGGATAGAAAAAAATTAGATGGTCTTTCTGATTGTATATTATGTGCTTGCTGTTCCACTGGTTGCCCAAGCTATTGGTGGAATAGTGATAAGTTTTTAGGGCCGGCAATATTACTCCAAGCTTACAGATGGATTGTGGATAGTCGTGATGACAAAACAGATGAACGCCTTGATGATTTAAATGATTCATTTAAGTTATATCGTTGTCATACAATTATGAACTGCACGAAAACCTGTCCTAAAGGGCTTAACCCTGCAAAAGCAATAGCGAAAATAAAGCAGCTTATGGTAGAAAGAGAAGGAATTTAGCTTTCATCTTTTACATTCTTCATAGGAGAAGAGCAAACCCTCTGAAGCGTAAGGCATTATTAACACTCTAAGCTCTCTCCCATTGGTGAGGTGGATTATATCGTTATGTGATACGAATAATTTTTTAAACAATTCATCCATTTGGTCACTGATAGTTTGAAAATCCTCTTGCTTTAAAAGATTTTTAGACTCGTAAAGATAAAGCATAACTTCATGATAAGTGGGATAAGATGCCAAAAATTTTGGATCAAATTGAAAGATTTTTATGAAAGAGTTATTATAAAACTTTAGCTTTTGATTCTTACTGTATATCGCTACAGCAAATGGTAACTCCTCAAGTAATTTTTTATGCGCAGCTAAATGATTATCTAATTCAGTATGTAATTTTTCTGTATCGCTAACATCTTTTCCATACACCAGCATTTCATCAGAATCTTGTGTTGGGATTTTAATAAAATCAAAAACCCTACGTTCGTTCTTACAGGTTATAACATGCTTTGTTGATTTATCCCCATAAATGCTGTTAGTGACAGCCAATTTTTGAGAAGTGTTTATATATTTATCATAAAACAAGTTATAAAATTTTACCTTCTTATGCTTATTATATTTTAGTATTGGATATGGTAAAGAGTTGAAAATATTTTTATAATTCTCCACTTCTTGAATAAGCTTCTCATTTTCTAACTCGAGTCCGTGAGCTTTTATTCTGTAGTCTGAGATATTTCTTGTCCATAACAGTGCACCAATCACATTATTAGAATCATCTATTATGCTTCTGCCATAACATATACAATAAACCTCACTGTCCTTTGATTTTAGTTCCAGAGTAAAGGATTTATTTATTTCCTTTGCTTCAGTGAAATTTTTAATCAAGCTATCTGACTGCTCAAAAAAATTTGCAAATTCACTAAATGAGTAAAAAACAGTGTTAAGTAAAACCAATAAATTTGGAGAAAATTTTTCTATGCGTTTTTTCGCATCCCAAATATAAAACCCATCATCCACAGTATCAATTAGATTATTAACGATAGTATTTTGATGTTGTAAACTCTTGATTTTATTGTTAATTTTTAATTTTGAATAAGAAAGAAAAAACAATACTAGAGTTAATATTAAAATTACTTCGTACAGAAAAAACATAGCACTTTTTAAACAGATGTAAAAATTTGTAATTGTTCGATAAGGTTGTGTATAAGTTATGCTGAAGAGATATACAAGTAAAGATTGCCTAACATTTGGAACCCTAATCTTTTATAAAGGTTTACAGATGGTTTCATACAATGTGCTACTATATATTTGCATCCAAGCTGCTTAGCCATTTTTATTCTCTCTAAAACCATTTGAGTACCTATTCCTCGATTTCTATGCATTGGTAAAACGCCATCGCTATAAAAACCAGCTACATTATTTTGAACATAAATACCGCATGTTCCAACAACCTCATCGTTTAATGTTACAAGAAAAAACCTTAATCCTGAATTTTCATAATCATAGTTTGATATTCCACGAAAAAATGTGCTAACAATTCCAATATTATGATAAAAAATTTTAGAAGTATATAAATCTAACTGCTCTAAAAGGTCACTGCTATTTATAGGATTTAACTTTAAGTTTGGAATAACGTCAGCAGGTAAAAGATAATTTTTCATATTAAGTAGAGCTTTTTTTGGTGTGCTGACGTGTTTTATTTCATGTTTTTCCAAAATACTATCCATTTTCATATGTGAATTTATTACCCACGTTGCTTCTATGTTTCTCGCTTTCAGATACTCCGAAGTTTTTTGTATGGATAGCTCAGTATATTGATCTTCACAAAACACAAAGTTAAATAATGACTCACGTGTACCATTTATAGTAAATATAGTGTTCTCAAATTTATCGTGTACCTCCCAGTTAGATAAATTTGCTGTGTAAATTATATAATCCTTTAGATTTTGAATGATTAAACTTGAGTAATGGAGTTTCTTATCCTGCATATAATGACAATAAAGAATAAAAGGTCCCTATAAGAACACAGGCTAAAATTGCAGCTATAACATCATCTAGCATAACGCCTAGAGGACCTTTAGTATTTTCATCAATCAAATTTACAGGCCACGTTTTTATTATATCAAAAAATCTAAAAGAAAAAAAGCATAACAGCAATAAAGAAAAATTAATGTCCTGGTTCTTTAATAATAATGAAACTAAAAGTATCGTTAATAATTGTCCAACTACTTCATCAATTACAACCTCTTTTGGATCGTATGAAGTTTGGTAATGTTTTATGTAATTACCTGTAGACCATAACCCAATTAAGAATAAAAAAGAAATAATTGCTGCACCTAAAATTTTATTGCTCAATATTACAGGAACAAGTGGAAAAGAAGCCAAACTACCTATAGTACCTGGCATTTTTTTTACTGTTCCAGATAGCCACCACGTTGATATTAGTTTATATAAAAATTTCATAATGTGCCAAAATAAAAGTTAAATTTTTATTTAATTCTTCAAAATTACGCTTATTCCTCATCTTCCTTTTTATCCGTTATTCACTTATGTATTTCTAGTTCTTTCATTTTTTCTAGTCTTTCTGGAATCAACTTAATGCACCAAGGATCCTTTGACAAATCTTGATAAGCAAGTGCAGCGTATTTTTTCATGTGGGCAAGATGAATTTCAGCCAACTCTTCGTAGACTAATCCGCGTCCAACTACCATCAACTCAACAGGCAGTTCACCTTTTTTAGCGATTGTCTTATATTCTTCAAGAAGAGCAAGCTGCACGCTAAGCGCTTCATCCAGACAATTAAGCGAACGCAAGCTACGCGCAATACCCCACTTTGCTCCACGCACAATAATAACGTCACCTCTGTCTTCTCCAAAATTTTTGGATTGTTTGAAGGCAGAATGCGCCTCACTATATTGCTCAGCTTCAATATAGTTTTGTGCTAGATTGTTATAGATCGCTCCCAACCATGCGTAAGCTCTCTTGTCTTGTGTTTTTTGAGCAAGGTCAATTGCCTTTTTATTCCATACAATTTTTTCGTCAACGTTTTTTTCTACAATAGCAACCATATGAGCAGCATTGATGGTGTGAAAATCAAATTCGTGTTTTCTACTTAGTTCATAGGACATCTTAAATAGCGGTAATGCTTCGTCAATATTGCCGGACTGATGAAATACACGCCCTCGCTCCAGAAGAATCCTCACTTGTGCAAGCTCATACTCTGAAGCGAGACTTGCTTCTGCTTTATCAAGAGTTTTATGAGCTAGATCAAATTTCTTTTGCATCGCTTGGGCAAGCGCAATCTGTGATAAGATTTGCAAATATACTGACTTGTTTTCTAAAGCTTTTGCTTGTAGCAAAAGGGCACTGAGATTTTCTTCAATATTTTCAGGGTTTCCCGTGAACAGATCATCAAAATTTTCTAGTTTTGTATCAGCATTTGACTCAGACATCATTAATCCTATAAAAATAGCTGTTATAATTACATACCATCTTGCTCGAATTTTTTCTATTATAATTCCTCCTGACTCTCCAGTTCATCAATAATAATTTCTGGACAATAATCACTTAAACGAATAACTATTGCAACAAGTTCCTGTTTTGTCTTTTTGAGTAGTAACTTTTCAAAGCGGTCTTGTTCATCAATGCGATCAGAACATTCTGCAGATGAATAATATCCTTGCCTGTTGTACTGAATCAAAGCAAAACCTGTTGCAGCTATATGCTTACACGGACCAAAATTTTCAAATGCTGGGCAAGAACACTCTCCATCAAGGCACTGATCATTATGTTTTAATATTACTTTATATACCCTAGATCCAACAACTTTTGATTTCACATCAAAATCACTAACAGATATGATCCGCACCAGTCCATGATTAAAGTAAAATTCTCCCCTGGAGAAGTAAGGTTCATCAACAAAATTCTCAATATCTCCTCGATTTAATTTCATCTTACACCTCCACACTTCCATTCTTATCCGGCAAAAACCCACCAATTTGTGCATCCCATAATTTAATTAACTTATCAGAACAGAAATAGCATCCTCTATAGGAGCATTTTCATACAATAATTTATAAACTGCTTCACATATCGGCATTTTCACCTTTAGCTTTTTTGCTAAGTAAAATGTGGACTCAGCAGTGCTAAAACCTTCAGTCACTGACTTACCCTCTGATAAAATTTGTTGAATATCACAACCATTATTACTGCTACCTATTTTAAACCCAAAAGATAGATTTCTTGAGTTTAAGGACGTACATGTCATAACTAAATCACCTAAGCACGAAGGTCCGAGCAAAGTATCTATATTCATATTATTGTTATCAACTTTTGCTAAATACAAAGCTTTAACTTCATTCATGCTTTTTGTAATCAGCGCTGCATGAGCATTAAACCCGAGTTTTCTACCCAAAATAATTCCACATGCTATAGCAAAAACATTTTTTAACGCTGCACAAATCTGTACTCCTATAATGTCATTACTAAACTCCAATTTAACGTTTTCTTGTTGCAGTTCCGACATCAGTTTTAAACCTAATGCATTATCCTGGCACGCAAGAACCATTGAATATGGTAATTTTTTTGCAACTTCTATAGCAAAACTAGGGCCTGAAAAAATCGCAATAGGATTGCTCGGCAAAATTTCATTTACTATTTCACTTGGTAACTTTAGTGTAGATTTTTCTATTCCTTTGCAAGCTATAATTAAAGGCGTATCTTCCTTCAATTTGCAATTATATAACTGCTGGCACACTTCCCGAAGAGATTGCGTTGGAACAACAATTATTATTGCTGAAGCATTAACTGCATCTTCAATGCTTGACTTTATTGATACGTTACTAGGAATTTTACAACCAGGCAGCTTATCACTTTCTCTTTTTGAACTGATTGATTCAAATGTAGTGCTACTGCGAGTCCACAAAATTACATTTTTCTTATCACTTAATGAAATTGCAATTGCTGTGCCCCATGCACCAGCACCTAAAATTGATATTGCCACACAATATTCCTAAAAGTATTACTTCTGTTTTAGAATAGTATACGAAAAATATAAGTAAATTAAAAATACAGCATAGGCTTATGAAATAGTTAAATATTTATTAACGCAAGCATCACTTTAATTATAATAGCTTTAGTTCAATATTTACTCAAAGTAGTATTATTATTATGGTATGTTGTTTATTTATCATGTATTTAGATTTATTTATACGATTTAGGAACAGTATGTTAATTATTAATTAATAATGAATAGATGTAATTTCTGTCATTCGTTAATAAAGATTTGATTTATTACTTTCCTTAGTTATATATATTACTAAAATTATAAATTATTTTATGGGGTACGAAATATGCGTATATTATTAATTGAAGATGATCCAATCAGTGCAAAGACTGTTGTTAACGCTTTAACGTCTGATGGACATTTCTGTGATGTTGTGACATCTGCGCAAGATTACAACAATAATATGGTTTCTTCGAATGGGGATTACTACGATCTAGTTATTCTTGATATACACCTACCTGGTGATATTGATGGATATGACATACTGCTCAGACTTAGAAGTGCAAAAATTAAAGTTCCTGTTTTGATACTTTCGTGCATGTCTGCTGTGAATCAAAAAGCTAAAGGACTTGGTTATGGTGCTGATGATTATTTAACTAAACCATTTCATAAAAGTGAGCTACTAGCTCGAATTAAGGCCATAGTTCGTCGTACTAAAGGCCATCCTGAATCAGTGATAAAGATTGGTAATATCAATATCAATTTTGATCATAGGATCGTTGAAGTGCAAGGTAAGACAGTTCACCTCACTAATAAGGAGTATTCTATGATAGAATTGCTTGCGCTCCGTAAGGGCACAGTTCTAACAAAAGAAATGTTTTTAAATCATCTTTATAATGGATTGGATGAACCTTCAGATAACAAAATAGTTGATGTTTTTATGTGTAAATTACGTAAGAAGCTCGAAAGTGCTAATAATGGAAAAAGTCACATAGAAACTGTTTGGGGCAGAGGGTATGTTTTAAAAGAGTACATTGATGATGAAGAATTCTCTAATGCTGATGCAGACGAAAATAGTAGCGGATATCAAGCGGAACAAGTAAAGGACAATGCATGAGTCTTTAAGCGTTTATGGCTTATGTTATACATCTGATTTTTAAATCTAGGTGAAATATAAGCCGAGTTCTGTTTATGTAGCTATTTATCTGGAATAAATGTTACCATTTACTTCATGCGATTTACCCGAGTAGATATGAGGAAAACATAAAGCCTACTCTTATTTAATCTTGCTCCTAGTGCTGGTTACTTGACTACCAATGTTGCCATTGCCATGGTGCGCTCTTACCACACCTTTTCACCCTTACCTAAAAATATTAGGCGGTAATTTTCTGTAGCCCTATAACTGGAGTTACCTCCGGCGGGTATTATCCGTCACTATCTTTCCTTGGAGCCCGGACTTTCCTCTGCTATGTTTATCACATAACAGCAGCCACTTATTTCACCTAGGAAGCACATTCTAGCATGAAAATCATAAAAGAAAAACTTAATTTACTTGCCCGACAAGTATCATATGCATTCCAACTTTGGATTAGCTTTATATAATATAAGAATAGTGCTATAATATTTAATGATTATTCTTTGAAATAGATATTTTTATGTTATATTCTATTAGATTTAGCTAAATTAGGAGTAACCGAATGGCACAACAGGAAATAGTAACTATTAACGCAGAGTTACGTGATGTGACAAGAACAAAAGCAATGCAACCTTTAAGAAAAGAAGGCAGTATTCCTGGAATTATATATGGAAAAGGCCATGATAGTATAAATTTAACATTATCTGCAAAGGAATTTACAAAGCAATATAAATCAGGTTCTCTTTCTGCACATTTGATAGAGTTGAATATTTCAGGCAAAAAAGAGTATGCTCTTGTGCGCGATATTCAATTGCATGTAGTGAAAGATACTGTACAACATGTTGATTTTCAATTTGTTGACAAAGGCAGTGAAATTAAAATAGATATACCTTTATCGTTTGTAAATGAAAATAAAGCTCCAGGAATCAAGCTAGGTGGAGTTCTTAATGTTTTATGCCGCTCTATTACTATTAAATGTTCTCCTGACAAGATACCTCAAGCTATAGAAATTGATTTGTCTGGTAAAACGATTGGCCAATCTATACACATCAATGATGTAAAATTACCAGAAGGTGTAAAGCTTGGAGCTCATGAAGAAGAAAACTTTACAATTGTTACGATTTCTGCTGCTGATAGTGATGTTGAAGAGCCTAAAGAAGAAACAGAGGAATAGTGCATCTAATAGTTGGGCTTGGTAACCCTGGCGGACAATATGAGTTAACTTACCACAATATTGGCTTCATTCTTGTTGATGCAATTTGTAAACATTGGAACTTTCAACCATTTTCTAAAAAAGCTGATTATTTGATAACTTCTGGCATGGTTAATGGTAGTAAAGTTATATTGTTAAAACCTTATTCATTTATGAATAATTCAGGTATCCCTGTTTCAAAAATAAGAAATTTTTACAAAATTTTACTGGGTAATGTTGTCGTTATACACGATGATGCTGATCTTCTACTTGGAAGAATAAAAATAAAGCAGGGCGGCAGCTCTGCTGGGCATAACGGGCTTAAATCAATAGATAGTTTTATTGGTAACGATTATTGGCGCTTAAGGTTTGGAGTAGGGAGACCTGAAGATCAAAGAAGTTTAGCAAACTATGTACTGTCAAAATTTTCAAATTTTGATGACCTTGCTCCTTTAGTGAACAAAATAGCAGAAAATATACACTTAGTACTAAGCGGAGATAATTCTTCTTTTATTAATCAGATTACGCAGCCCCCAATTATAAATTCCAATAATTAAATTTGGTAATATCTGTCACATAACTATTCCTTCGATGATAATTTCTCAGATATAGCTGGAATAAGTAAGATTTACCGATTAATAATATCGTCATCCGGCTTTGTTGCATCGCTCAAAATGCTACACGTTTTTGTCATTCCAGCGCGTGACGCTGGAATCTATTTATATATTTTCAATGTCAACAACGTATTATATGCAACCTTCGCTTGCTAGATCCCAGTGTCACGCACTGGGATGACAGGAGAAGGATACAGGACTGACACCCTTAGTTGATCCTTAATACCAGTCTTATCGCTTTACGGGATATTCGTACAGTTGTGGGAGCTGTATGCATAATACTAACTTAACTCCATGGGAACAACCAACTAGTACTGACAGGATTACTTTCGATTGGCTCTTCAGGTAAAGTGGCGAAGTTATCTTCCGCATTTATATTATTCTCTTTATACTCTGGAGAATCTGTTTTTTCTACAGGGCTATCACAAAAGGTTTTTAAGATCTCTTCAGCAGATGAATCTAAAATTTGAATTATAGACGCTTCACTCTGCTCTCTTAATGATTGATTAAAATTAGAAATCAACTCAAAAAATTCACCACCTTCTTTTGCAGCCACACTTTCTATTTTACTTTTTATGCTGACAATATCACCTTCTTCAATTTCTTTTGTTGTTATATCAAATGATTTTGCAATGCTTATATACTTGATTTGACAATCACCACATTCAATTATACAAAGAGCAATGGAATCAGATAGCTCACTTGCAGCCCAATCATGTATGGCATATGCCAAATAATTGTCGCGGTTTTCAGTAGTAAACTGTTGCTTTATTAGTTCAGAAATTTTATTTTTTATTGACATAAAACGCACCTCCATAAATTACTATACTTTTTTATTAAAAACCAAGTAGTTAAATTATAAATAGCAAATGCACTACACGTTTTATTTTAATAAATTATTAAGGCAAGCAAAGTAAAAATTAGAAAGCAATAAAAAAGCTAAGAAAATACGTTAAATTTCTCAAATATTTACTAGATTTCTTTATGAAGCTTTGTTTATGGTAAGAAATTTTTAGGAGAGTAGAAGGCTAGCACCATAGCTCTACGCATGTTGCAGTTTTTATAACACCTGAGAGGTATCAACTTTACAGTTATCAAATATCTCATCAAGTTGAGCATAGAAATCGCTATTAATCTGCCCATTTGGGGTTGGCATTCCAAGAAGTATGCCACTCTGTGTAGGGTAAGCATTAATGAAGACATACTTATGATCATTTTTATTATATTCCGATAATACAGGAAATGCAGAAAGATCTTCATTACCAGACTCCGGATAATAGTCTTTATCATCAAATTTCAAAAAGCTTCCGTCAATATAATTAAGTACAATGCATTTTTCATCTTTAGGAAAACACACCCCATATTCCATAGGAAACATGCCTAACCTTTGAGCAGATTCATCATTCACGTACAATTCTGCTACATGGAATCCGTCAAAAGATCCTAATTCACCACCCTTTTTAATTACAAATGGTGGATGCTCTTTATCCTGATATAGCCCAAGATCGATTTTATTTAGCTTACTATCAGTGTATGAAATATGCGCAGGATCTATCATTTCATATTTATCATCTATGTTGCCTTTTTCATCGCAGATAGCAAACTTAAATTTGTTATCATTTTCATCCTTCTTAACTCTTATTAATACTGCGCCTTTTTGAGAGGTAAGTGGTATTTGTTCTATATTTTCTACGTAACGATGAACAAAATCATTTGTACAAAATTGGTCCTCATTATAGAAATACCATTTCGTAAAAAAATTGCCTACGATTTTCCCATCAAACTCTATCTGAGCCTCGCATACCGGAGCGCGATACTTAGCTTCTCCTTTCAGACCATCATAAACTACATCTTCATCAGAGAGTTTGTTGTCACCAGAGGTAACTTTTAATTTTATGTACTTACTTAAAGGAGCAGTTTTTATATTTTTTAAATTACTACTGGAATAACAGGAAGTCATTTTGCTTATCTTAAATATTGTAATTATAGCATGTATTTATTAATAAATTGCGACCTAAATTACTTGTTTTATTTACCAGCATTGCAACAGTGAGCTTTTTGAAGCTTATATTAAAGACTAAACGCTAAGTATTTATATTCAATATCCACTTAATATCCTTTCTACTAGCTCTTTTACTGTTGGTATGTAGCCATTCTCATAAAATGGATCTTGCTTGAACTTATACACATTATGCCCGGAAAACATGAGTTCATTTTCAACATCGCCATCATGTACAATATTTTGCAGTGTTTTTTGTATACAAAAACTGCGTGGATCTGGCTTTCTTCCTGTTGAATGATCATCGTGATCTTTCCAATTGCTAAATAAACAATGGCTCAAACATCCCATACAATTTATTTGATCTTGTCTTATTTCTCCAAACTTCTCTGGTGTCACAAAAATAACAGTTGAATCTGGAGTTCTCATTGCTTCTTTGTACCCTGTTTCAGTCCATCTATTTGCCATCTCTTTGTCTTTTGAAGTCAGATAAATTTTTCTACCTCTGCTACCGATTGCAAATTCACTATCAAACTCTTCGCTAACATTCTCTGAAAATTTTATTTGATGTGAATTTCTCTCTTGCAATTCACGTATAAAATTATTCCTCACTGCAGATGAATAAAATCCAGTTGGACTAAATTTATTTAAAAATACGTCTCCTTCCTCCAAAGTTAATAGTTTCTTTTTCCATTCTGCAGAAATTGAGCTTTCCTTTGTTAGAAGTGGACGCGTGCCAAACTGGAAAGCTATTGGCCCAATTTGTGGATTATCAAACCAGTTTTCCCAATCTTTTAAATGCCATACCCCTCCTGCCATAATTATTGGCGTGTCTGAAAGACCAACCTCATTCATAAAAGATCTAAGATCAATGATCCTTTCAAGAGGAGCTTGTGGTAGTTCTGGATCTTCACTATTACTCAGTCCATTATGGCCACCAGCAAGCCATGGGTCCTCATAAACCACTCCACCAAGATAAGAAGATGCTTTTTGATATGCACGCTTCCACAGCGCTTTAAAAGCACGTACTGATGAAATAATTGGGTAATAATAAACCTGATATGTGGCTGCGATTTCTCCAAGCCTATATGGCATACCCGCACCACAGGTAATACCGTGAATCAAACCTTTTGCCCCTGCTAATATGCCATGAAGCACACGTTCTGCAGCCCCCATCTCCCATAGCACATTCATGTGTATTCTTCCACGGCCTTTTGATATTTCATTTGCTAGCCTTGCCTGGCTAATTCCAGCTTCAATGCTATACTCAATCAATTCATTGTGTTTTTCATTTCTTGTTTTGCCTTTGTAAATCAATGGCACTAACTTGCCGTTCTCATTAATCAGCTTAGGATTTGCACCAGAAAATGTACCAACAGCTTCCGCTGCAGCAAATGCACCGCTTGAACTTCCATCACTAATTGCAATACCTTTACCGCCCTCAATAATTGGCCACACTTCCTTTCCTGAAATTATTATTTTTTTTATTTTATTTTCCAACGCTTCCTCATAATCTTTCAACCTATTTTACTCAATTACTAAAAAAATAGTAGCTGTTTATTTTTACAGCGTGTTAAAGCTGTAACGTTCATATAGCTGTGGATTAGATTACTTAAGTAGTATATGCACATCCTACCGCCTCACTGACGTGATTAAATCCATCTCTTCTTAATAATTCAGCAAGCTCCAGGTTAATTTTGTTTACGATTTGAGGTCCAGAGTATATGAGAGCAGTATACAGTTGCACTAAAGATGCTCCTGCTTTTATTTTTTCATATGCGCCTGCACCGTTTGAAATGCCTCCACATCCTATCAGTAATATTTTGCCATTAGTAAGCTTATACATATCTCTTAATAATTCAGTTGAAAGTTTAAACAATGGCTTACCGCTGAGTCCACCAATTTCATTATGATGAGAATGTAAATTATCTCGCCTCACCGTAGTATTGCTTATTATCAATCCGTCAATTTTGTATTCCATAACCAGCTCAGCAATATTTTCTTTCGTATGCTGATCTATATCTGGTGAGATTTTTAATATTATTGGTATGGATTTGACACTAGACTTCTCGCATAACTGTCGTTTTAGTGAAAAATCAGCATCAGGTAGGGTGTCATTCCAGCGCGTGACGCTGGAATCTATATTTTTTTCTGGATCCGAGTAGTCAGCTACTGGGATGACAGATGATTCGCGGGTTAAAGTTATAGCCTTCAACAGTTCCGATAACTCTTGTTTATTATGTAGATTACGCAAATTAGGCGTGTTAGGTGATGAGATATTTAGCACTATATAATTGCTTTTGCCATATACCATCTTGATTAAATCAACATAATCACTGATTTGATCTTTCGATGTGCTATTTTTTCCTATATTGATACCAAAAACGCAGTCATCAAGCTTGAGTTTACTTAGTGCTTTAAGAAAATAGTCTATTCCTTTATTATTAAATCCTAATCTATTGATTATTCCTTGATCTTTGATTAACCGAAAAATTCTTGGTTTTTTATTTCCATATTGTGGGTTTTTAGTTACAGTGCCAGCTTCAGCAAATCCAAAACCAAAAGAGAGCATAGGTCTTATAACTTCTGCATTCTTATCAAAACCTGCAGCCAGACCTATAGGACTTCTCAGTTTATTACCAAAAAAATTCACACTTAAAGACTCTGGTAGCTCTATAGGCTTTTTACGCGGCATCTTTTTTAACGCCATAATTGCCAAAGAGTGAGCAATTTCAGGTGGCAATAAAAACAGTAGGTTACGTAATATCATTTTGCAGAATTATTTTCTTTTATTTACTTTCATACTATTGTTTACCATGAAACACTATTAAAAATCCATTAATATTAGTCTCTTTTCGGTTAAGTAGGCGCACTGAATGTACCCAGTGATTTCTTGACAAATGCTGTAAATATTGATATATTAAATACAAAGCTTAATACGTTAGGAGATTTACGATGAAATATAATAAGACACGTTTGTGTATAGCAGGAACGACCGGTCTCGGTTCAGCAGTTGCTTTAGTATCGGCTGCATCCCTACTTTATATAATTAAATACAAAGAAATAGGAATGGGGATATTATTTGTAGCGCCATTAATGTTGAGCGCAGCAGCTGTAGGGATAAATTTTGCAATATTATCAATGGCTTACCTAATTACAGGATTAACTAAATGTGATAAACAAAAAAGCAATTTATCTATAGGGACAGTAGCTGCTGTTGCATCGTTAGCTAATCTTGGATTAGCAGCGCATTTATGTATTGCTGGAGGTGGACTTGGGTTTCTTGCACCTGTGTTTGGCACCTTAATAGTTGCAGGGATAGCTTTTGCAATATTGTCAGCAGTGCAATTTACCAAAGCATCAAAGCAAGAGAAGAAAGAAGTAGGAAGTAATATGATATCTGTTGCAACTCAAATTCCAGATACACTAGAGCCTCATCTTCAATAGGTTATGTAGCTTAAAGTAAATTTGATTTTTTTACTAAAATCATTGTAAGTTGCAAAAATTCGAGAAAGTCAGCTTTTGTATTGTTGACTGTCAAAGTGTAAAAAACACCGATACTGCTAAAGAAAAAGGCTATGATGCAGGTAAAAAAATATCTGGAATAAAGCTATATGTGTTTCCAGTACTTGCATCTTTAAAACAAGTACTGAAATCAGTAGACTTCTTTCGAAACTCTACTTCTGTGGGAAATTGCGTTGTCGCTTCGGTGCTCAAATCCTCATGTATGTTGAGTACGCTGCGGTTTTCCGCTCCGTGTGCTGCTAGCACTTGCCTCACACAAGCAAGTTTCGAAAGAAGTCTAGTCTACTTTAGCACTGTACAACTAGAAAACTTAATATAGATTTTTTCCTTTGCTGTGATATTATATGCTTGTAATCACAAAGTAAGAAATATGGATAAGTCAGCGTATGAGATAATAGAACATGAGTATGATGTAGTAGTAATTGGTGCAGGTGGAGCGGGTTTGCGTGCTACTCTTGGTATGACTGCTGCTGGATTTTCTGTTGCTTGTGTGTCTAAAATTTTCCCAACTCGTAGTCACACGGTTGCGGCACAAGGCGGAATTAGCGCTGCTCTTGGCAATGTTTGTGAAGATGATTGGCGTTGGCATGCATATGATACAATCAAAGGTTCAGATTGGCTTGGAGACCAAGATGCAATAGAATATATGTGTAAGAATGCTGAGAAAGCTGTTATTGAACTTGAAAATTTTGGAGTACCTTTTTCTCGCACAGAGGATGGTAAAATATATCAACGTCCTTTTGGTGGCATGACAACTCATTTTGGTAAAGGAAAATCAGCTCAACGTACTTGTGCGGCGGCAGATAAAACTGGGCATGCAATTCTCCATACACTATATCAACAATGTTTAAAATTTGGTGCTGAGTTTTTTGTTGAATATATTGCAATCGATTTAATCATGGACGATGAAACTGGTGCATGTTGTGGGGTGATTGCTTGGTCACTCTGTGATGGAACATTGCATAGATTTCGTGCGCATAGAGTGGTATTAGCAACTGGTGGATACGGGCGTGTTTACTTTTCTGCGACAAGTGCACATACATGTACAGGAGATGGTAATGGTATGGTAGTAAGGGCCGGTTTACCACTTGAAGATATGGAATTTGTACAATTTCATCCAACCGGGATATATGGATCTGGGTGTTTAATGACAGAAGGGTGTCGTGGTGAAGGTGGTTATTTAGTGAACTCTGAAGGTGAGAAATTCATGGAGCGCTATGCACCAAAAGCAAAGGATTTGGCATCGCGTGATGTGGTGAGTCGTGCCATAACAATCGAAATTAGAGAGGGTAGGGGGGTTGGACCAAAAAAGGATCACATGTATTTAACTATAGCGCACCTTGATCCAGAGGTAATCAAACTTAGACTGCCTGGAATTAGCGAAACAGCAAAGACTTTTGCTGGAGTTGACGTTACTAAAGATCCAATTCCTGTGATTCCAACTGTTCATTACAATATGGGCGGCATTCCAACCAATTATTATGGAGAAGTAATTACCTTAAAAAAAGGTAAAGAAGAAGTAGTAAAAGGATTATTTGCAATTGGTGAAGCTGCGTGCGTATCTGTGCACGGTGCAAATAGACTCGGTTCTAACTCATTACTTGACTTAGTAGTGTTTGGTAGGGCTGCAGCGTTAAGAGTGAAAGAGCTGCTCAAACCTGGAACACCACATAAAAAGTTGAGCTCAAGCTGTACAGACTGGATAATAGATAGATTTAACAAAATGCGATTTGCTTCTGGAAGCTTCAGAGTATCAAAAATACGGAGCGAAATGCAGAACACTATGCAAAAGTATGCATCGGTATTCCGTGTTGCTGAAGTTTTGGAAGAAGGCAAAAGAGCAATAAAAGAAGTGGCGCAAATGATGCCTGACATTGCAATTGAGGATCGTAGTATGATATGGAATAGTGATTTGGTTGAAGCACTGGAGCTTGATAATATGATTCCACAAGCTGTTATTACCATGGAATGTGCAGCTAATCGAAAAGAAAGTAGAGGCGCACATGCTCGTGAAGATTTTCCTGAACGTGATGATACAAATTGGATGAAGCATACTATTGCATGGCTTGAAGAAAAGAAAGGTCAAATTAATGTAAAAATTGATTATAAAAAGGTGGCTGAAAAAACTCTGACCGATGAGATCGATTTCATAGCTCCAGAGAAAAGAGTTTATTAAATACTTTAGAGTTATGTTTATCTATTGTGTCCAGAACTTCCTTGTATTCCCACGCAACCTAATAGGTGATTAAGACCGCTTTTTGCTCTAACAAATATATTGTCCATCTGAGTGCTTGGTTTTTCAGCACACTCTGGTTGATCGTGTAACTCCTGCGCTGCTTGATTTTCATGCTTATTTTCTATATTTTCATCAAAGTTGTTGTGCTGCATTAAATCTGTATTATCTGTTATGATGTTATCTTGGGGTGTAACTTCTTCTTTTGCAGTAAATTTTTCTTTTATTTTTCCAAATCCTTTGTAGATATTTTCTACATTTAAGCAAATAAGATAACAAATACCAATAGCTGCTATAATAGGTAAGGCAATTTCAATTGCAATACTTCCTTGAGACGCACTGAATATTACTGCAGATATTGAAACAGCAAATACAAGTGTTACCACCACTTTATAAACAACATTATTGAGATACTTCATAATATCGCGTGCTTTAAACTTCTTGCCAAAATTACACTTCAGTTCAGTTCTCATATCATCTGAAATAAGCGATTTACCTATTAATTTTTCTATTCCTTTTATAGTTTTATAATACTCTCTGTTCCATAACCTCTCATGTAATGTGAACTGCTTTTGGTCAACACCATTTTGCAATAATTTTACACAGAATTTGATTGTATTATCGCGGCTTTTAGGACTGATCCATTTATGGTTATCTTTTGTAATCTTAGCAATCAACACAACTTGTAATGGTGTTTGTCCTTTCTGGTTAGTGGCGTTGAAAGCATTATTAAGTTCTTCTTGTTTTACTGAATTTAAAACCAACTCCAAACATGTAACTTTTTGTTCTTCTTTTAGTAAAGCAATATTATGTAGGACATTATTGCCTTTGTTGTCTTGAGCAGTAATGTCAGCGCTACTTTGTATCAATAGTTTTAAAATTTGATATCTACCAGTTTTTTCAAACTGCCTATCCGTACAAGATCGATCTTCATTTTTCTTTTTTATCTGTTCTAACAGTATATAAATAGGTGTCAGCCCATCATTATTTTGAGTATTTAATAATTCTTTATTCTTTTCTAATATAAACCTAGTAAAGTTAAGTCTTAGCCCTTTCTTTAACTTTAAAGCATAATGTAGAACTGTATTTCCCTCTGCATCTTGAGTGGTAATATTACAACCTCTTTGTAAGAGTTTATTGAACTGATTTTTATTTCCATCACGAACTGCTGAATGTAATGGATAACCATCACTATCAATAATTTGTGCAACTTTGATTATTACTTTATTTGTTGTATCTTCGGTTAATTGGGGATTTTTGACTAACTCAGTCAATTTTTTCAAGAAATGACGATGATAGTCCTTTTTTGTTTTAGGCAAATTTTTCAAGCTTTCCTCAGGCAATTCTAACTGATTAGGATTAGCTCCAAGTTCTAGCAATCTTGAAAGAAATTTAAGTGTATTATCACTATCTCTAGGTTTATCGTATTGATGGTTTTCTTTTTCTATTTTAGCAATTAATGCTATCTGTAGAGGAGTTTTTCCATCTTTATTTTGGCAACTAATGAGTTGTGCTAAATTTTCTTGTGGTATTTTCTTACACTTCACTAATTCATCTAAAAATTCACATTTTTGCTTCTTTTTTAGTGAAGCAATAAGATGTAAAATATTATTACCTTCTTCGTCTTGGATGGTGATATCTTCACCACTTTCTAGGTGATCTTTAAACTGCTCTTGATCCCCATTTTTTATTGCTTCTAATAAACAGTTACTGTCATCTTTTATTTCAGTACTTGTTTGTATCTTTACGTTTCCACTGACAGCAGTAGAATTATTTTCATTGTCTTTACTGTCAAGATTATGGTAAGGATTTGTGTCCGGTTGTAGAATCTGTGTGTTTTTTCTTACAAGCAATTGTCCTATCGATTGTCTTATCGAATTTATTTTGTTGCTTATTCCAGCTTTTCCACTTTTATTAAGTGGTTCAAATTTTCTGCCTGTTCTTCTAACATTAAGACCTCTGAATTTTTTCTTAGGTTTTGGAGTTTTTTCTTTGCTTTTCTCTTCTTGTGAAGATTGCTCTGAGTGTGGCTTAGATATTAAAGGTATGGCATCATCTGTTGAGTATTCACTTTCATTAGTTAAGCTATCACTTTCAATATCACTACCATCGCTTCCATATGCACTATCATTACTTTCACTTCTCTTTCGAATAGCGTTGCAGTGTGTTTTTTCACTTTGTAAAGGTGCTTTTTTCTCCTTATTTACTATTTTTAAAGTTATTTTTTCTATTTCTTTATGCAATCTTTCTATAAAGTTATAATAATATTGTCTTTGTGCTATGGGTAACACTTTTAGATCTTTTTCAGGTAGTTCTAGTTTACTTGGATTAGCACCATCTCGTAGTAATGCTATGCACTTTGTAATTGTTCCATCCATTTTAAATGGATTTCGCAACGGGTTATGTTTTTTCTTTGTTACTTTAGCTTTTATTGTATCATGCAGTAATTTATCTTTTATGTCTTGTTCTCGTTTCTCATTTTGAGAGACGCATTTGTGTAACTCACCTGCACGAGCAGTGAGTGTACTTATATCTATAGTCATATTAAAAACCTCAATATTAAAAGCTACTTATCTATACATCTTAATAGTTGCGCATGTCAATATCTTTTTCTATTAAAAATTGAAATTAACAACCAAAAATTGTATTTAGATTCAATTTTTACGTTAGATTAGATATCATACATGTAGTCGAAATACAGATAGAATGGTAGAATATTGGTTTCTATTAGAAAATTTACCGTCACAATTAAACCTCACTTTAACAGTCGTCTAGTATTCTAATCATTTAGTCTTAAAAAATGATAAATATTAAGGCAAAAAAGCTATATGTACTTTCTGGCTATAATTGCGTTTATGTAACTATCAGATCATCATGCGGTTTGCAGAAGAACATTTATCTGATAAATTAACCATTAGTAGAACTGTATATTGAATGGAAAAAATTAGGCTTTACACTGAGGAAGCTTTACTACAAAACATGAATTTAGTGCTCAATTTGCGGCAAAGTCACTATATTTGCAATGTAATGCGGCTTAAAGAGCAAGACAATATTTTTTTCTTTAACGGAAAAGATGGGGAATGGTTAGGGGAAATATCAGAGATATCACGTAAATCGGTGCAGGTCAGGCTAAAAGAGTGTATTCATGAGCAACAATATGAAGAAAATTTATACCTGTATTGTGCTATGATAAAAAGTGCTGCTTTGAGCAATGTAATAAGGCAGGCAACTGAAATGGGCGTAACCTGCATTCAATTTATTTCTACAGAACACACAGTAGTGAAAAATGTTAATCTTGATAGAGCAAAATTACAAACAATTGAAGCGGCAGAGCAGTCTGGTAGGATAAATGTGCCAGAAATTTTGCCTCCTGTTAATTTTTATGATTTACCTGATTCTCAGAACAAAAATTTTGTTTTATGTGACGAAACAGGTAAAGGACAATCCCCAAATGAAGCCCTGAAAGGTAAGAAAAATGTTGCTCTTATTGTTGGCCCTGAGGGTGGCTTTTCATCTGATGAGCTTAATTTTGCTGACAAGTTTTGCCAAAAATTAAGCCTAGGAAAAAGAATTTTAAGGGTAGATACTGCTGTTGTTGCTGCATTGGCTTACGCTAATATGTTAATTAAATAATAAGCACAAACACGCCAAAGTCTACATGTCTATTAATTTTGTGATAGATTTTTAAGATCATTTACAGCTTTTTTCATATCTCCAGATTTGAATATTGCTGACCCGGCAACTAAAATGTCTGCACCTGCTTTTATTATATCAGTTGCATTAGTAAGGTTTACTCCTCCGTCCACTGAAATTTGTGTTTTAAGCTTACGCTCCTGTATCATTTTTTTTACGTCAGATATCTTATTCAACTGCGAATAAATAAACTCCTGCCCACCAAAACCAGGATTGACTGTCATAATTAGGACGATATCTAACTCATGTATTATATATTCAAGCACACTTGGGTGAGTTGAAGGAACAATTGATACTCCAACCTGAATCATTTTTTCTGGCTTATTTATGTTTTTATATGATTTTATTTTTTTTACTAGCCTTTCAAGATGTATTTCCGCCTCTGCATGTATAGTGATTATATCGGCGCCTGCATTTATAAAACTTTCAATATGATTGCCAGGAGAATTAATCATCAAGTGCACATCAAAAGGAATACTGCTGTATTTGCGTATCGCGGAAATAACGTTCGGACCAATTGTGATATTTGGAACAAAACTTCCATCCATAACATCTATGTGTATATAATCTGCATTCAAGCCATTAATTTCCTTTAATTCTTCTCCTAATTTTGCAAAATCTGCTGAAAGTATAGAAGGTGCAATTTTAATACCCATAGATGTATTTTCTTAACTAAAGTAAAAAAATAACCTACTTTTGAAGATATGTCATCCAAATGCGTGATACATAACTTAAGATCTCTTGCATAATTTATCACTTCATTACTATAATATTCTTCTACTTTTTATTGCGCTCAGTTGTTTTGAATTTATAATTAAAAGTATTGTGGTTTAAGGAAATTAATGGTTATTGCAATTCACGAATTAGAGAAGATAATTAAACAATCGTTCTCTAACTCTGCTATAGAGATCAATGACCTTGCTGGGGATGATGACCACTACCACTTGAAAATAACTTCTAAGTGCTTTTTAGGAAAGACAAAGATAGAGCAACATAGAATGGTGTATAAAGCTTTAGAAGGTCAATCTATACATGCCTTGCAGTTAGAAACTAATATTGAAGATTAAGGTAGATTTATGAATGATTTTGAACAAATAAAAAAAGATATAACAGAAAATGATGTCGTGCTATATATGAAAGGTACTTCTGATTTTCCTCAGTGCGGGTTTTCTGGACTCGTAGTGTCAATTCTCAAAAAGTTGAATGTAGAGTTTAAGCATGTTAATGTACTTGAAAATGATGAGATACGTGAATCCATAAAAAAGTTTTCTGACTGGCCAACAATTCCACAATTATATATCAAAGAAGAGTTTATTGGTGGTTGCGACATCGTTAGAGAGATGTATGAAAAAGGTGAGCTACAAAGCTTATTGGAAGAAAAGAGGCTGTTCAATAAGGAAACGAACTAAACAATCGTTTTTCTAGGTTGAATTCTATGGTAAAAATGCAAAAATCATAGGCTGCTGTGGTTGTATTTTAAAAGCAGTCTAGGCTTTAAGTGAGTTATAGTCTGAGCTATGGATTAACCAATAAAGAAAGGGTAGGGGATAGAAGGCTTTATTGGTATTAGAATACACATTTAATTAATAAATTAATGCTAAAATTAATATTTTAATCATGGTAAATTTATGATAGGTGAATATACATATTTTAGTAGCGATGTTGTTGATGACGAATTTACACTACCAACCATATACAATAATTTTCATTTGGGTTATCAATATGACAAAAACATGCAACCAGTTGGTTTAGGATTAGGTTTTACAACAAGCACTACCCAAGAGGGAGGAAATTACAAGGTGATTGGATATAATTTCGGTGAGTTAATACTTAGTCATCACACAGGTGTTCAAAATCAAGAGACAATAATAAAGGCCAAAGATGATACTAACTTGGATCTTGATGTTAGGATTAATTTTAAGCCAAGCGATCAAAAGAACGCATTTACTGCAATTCTAACGCCTCATAATTTGACTGCGGGTGACGTAGGGAAAATAAAAAGCTTTTTAGACACAAAGCCATAAAGCAACAGAGCCAGCATTGATGCTGGCCCTTGCAGAGTTGCAAGCTAAAAAATAGAAGAGTGCTTAATTGCCTGTGTATAGCTGTCTTGGTCTGCAGATTTTGGTTTCTTTATCGTTCATCATTTCGTACCACTGAACAACCCAACCGGTAGTTCTTGCGAGTGCAAAAATAGGAGTGAACATACTTGAAGGGATATCAATAGCATTCATTATTATGCCTGAATAAAAATCAACATTGGGGTATAACTTGCGCTGGGTAAAATATTCATCTTTTAAAGCTATTTCTTCAAGTGCTTTTGCAATCTCGAGCAGTTTATTATTTTGTTCTAACTTACTCAAAACCTCATTACATGTGTCTTTCAATATGCGTGCACGCGGATCGTAGTTCTTATAAACACGATGTCCAAATCCCATTAATTTGAATTGGTCTTTATCATCTTTTGCCTTTTGAATAAACTGATCAACGTCTCCACTTTGTTCTATTTCTTTCAGCATGTTTATAACTGCCTCATTAGCTCCACCATGCGCTGGCCCCCAAAGTGTAACCACTCCTGCAGAAAGGCATGCAAATAAATTAGAACCAGCCGATCCTGAAAGCCTAACTGAAGCTGTAGAAGCGTTTTGTTCATGATCAGCATGGAGAGTAAATATCTTGTCCAAAGCTTTTGCAAACAGAGTACTTTTGTCGCTACTTATAGCATTGCCGAACATCATTCTGAAAAAATTTTCACTGTAGCTGAGCTCACTATTTGCATCTGTAAATTCTTGTCCACTAATGTGCCTATAGATCATTGCAACAATAGCAGGAACTTGCGCTATTGCAGAAATTCCAAAATCTAAATTTCCACTATTGACATTATTGCCATATTTTTCGTGGTAGAGTGCTGCCAAATTCGCAAAACATGCGACTAAAATCGACATAGGGTGAGCTGTTTTTGGAAATGCTTTGATTACATTTATGACTTGCTCTGATATTTTTGATAAACCTTGTATTTTTAAAAGAAAATTTTTCTGTTGTTCTGCACTTGGTAATTCGCCGTAGAGTAATAAATAAATCACAGATGTGAAATTATTATTCTCAGCTAAGTCAGCTATATCATGTCCTCTATATTTCAGAACTCCCTCATCTCCATCAATAAATGTAATTTTGGAGGAGCATGAAGCTGTGGAAACAAATCCTGGGTCATAAGTAAATAATCCTGTTGTCTTATATAAATCTTTAATATTCAACACATCAGGGCCTGTTGTTCCGCTCAATACTGGAAGCTCAATTTTTGATCCATCGCTTAATTCTAAAAACGCCTTTTTATCCATCACTTAAGCTACTTAAATTTTATAGAGGGTAAAGAAGTATATATAAATTCGATTAACTTTACATTAACCATACTATGCGGTCATTAATGCTTTTACTTTCGCGTTTAAGCGACTTATTTTACGCGCAGCAGTATTTTTATGGACAACACCTTTATTTACACATTTATGTAAATTAGATTCAGCACTACGAAATGCTAAAATGGCATTTTCTTTGTCACCAGATTTAATTATGTCAACTAGCTTTCTAATAGCAGTACGAGTTTTATTTTTACGCATCTTGTTTACCAAAGTGCGCTTTGCTATTACCTTTATCATTTTTTTAGCACTTTTATGATTTGCCATGTATTAATACCTATGTTTTTCTTTTATTATAAAAAATTTTTACTAATTTGCAACAACCATGGTGAAAATGTATGGTTTTTTAATAGACTTTGTATCTTGAAAAAAGCAAGAATAATAGTTAATCAGTAACGAGGTGCTATATTTATTCTACAAAGCATTACATTTGATGGTTAAATATATCTGTATTGTCCCATCCCATTAAATCCAGCTCAATACGTGTAGGAAGGAATTCAAAGCACTTTTGAGCCAATTCCTTTCTATTTTCACGATTCAACATCAAATCTAGCTTTTCTTTTATTTTGTGGAGATACAAGACATCAGAAGCAGCATAAGTTTTTTGCTTTTCTGTTAAATGCTCAGTGCCCCAATCAGAGGATTGCTGCTGTTTATTTAATTTAATGTCTAATAATTCAGCACATAACTCTTTTAGGCTATGATTATCTGTGTAAGTTCGCGCTAAGCGTGAAGCTATTTTTGTGCAATAGCATGGAAGTGCCCAAGTTTCTAAGTAATAATGCATTATGCTTATGTCGAATCTAGCAAAATGAAATATTTTAGTTATATTTTTATCCTCTAATATTTTTCTTAAATTTGGAGCTTTGTAATCGTTTTTAAGCTGAATTAAGTGAGCGTTGCCATCACCAGTAGAGAGCTGCACAAGGCACAATCTATCTCTAGCATGGAGTAATCCCATTGCCTCTGTATCAATAGCTATAGAGCTTATATTGTCAGGTATTACGTTAGATGGTAAATCATCTTTGTATAAAAATATTCCCATGAAGTTAATATATTTAGCTCAGCAATTAAAAACTGATAATAATTGAAAATAAGCTTTAAGTACACAAAATAAAAATCTGTAATTTTAAACTGCTTTTACTTCATCGCACTTTTCATATACATGGGGGTTTACAATTTGTTATCTGTATCTATAATTAAGAAGTAAATTTACACTATTTTTTAAGTTTAATTGCGGGAGTAGCTCAGTTGGTAGAGCGCAACCTTGCCAAGGTTGAGGTCGAGGGTTCGAACCCCTTCTCCCGCTCTTTTTTATTTAAATCTATAGCCAAACATAGAAAGCAATTTTAGCATAAAATGGCAATCAAATACTGCTACTTTGTCGACTCAAAACTTTCAGGTGACCGTAACAAATATACAGTAAAAACAAGTTCTAACATTACTGCAGATAAAACAAGAAGAGATACACTAATTACTTGGCCATTGTAGACATAACTTGTTAAGCCTATAAAAATTGCCATTATAAAGGATCTTATGCATGAAACTGCAGAAGAGGCTGTGCCTCTAATTTCAGGAAAAACATTCATTGTTGCATTAAAAACTACTGCCTGGCAGATTGCAGCACCAATAGAAAAAATCATCATAGATAGCGTTATCAAGTAAGGAGAATAAGGTGTGAATACACTTAATGTTGTAAGTAGTAGAGCGCCAATAACTATGATAACCGTACCATTCATTACACACCCTCTTGCTCCAAATTTTTGTAGGATTCTACCAGAAAACAAGCTTGTCAGAGAAAAGGAGCCTACTATCATACCTTGATGTAGTGCATAAACTTTGCTTGGCAACCCAAAAGTTTCCATATATAAAAATGGTCCACAAGTAATGAATGACATATATGCAGAGGAAAAGAGACTTGGTATTAAAGACAATGTAACGAATTTTGAGCTAGATAATAACTGCCTGTAGTCTTGCATCATTTTTTTTAAACTGAAAACCGAGCGGTCTTTTTTTGTTTCCGGTAGCGCTAAAAGCAGTAAAATCCAGGAGATCAAACAAATTACTGCAACAGTTGCATAATTACCACGCCATCCTACAGCTTCATTAATAAAGCTTCCTAAAACAGGCGCAATTGCCATTACTATAGTTAGAGTTGCGTTCATAATACCTATAAACTTTACTGCTTTGTCACCTTGATAACTATCTCCAACTATGGCAAACGCAACTACAGACGCGCTGGCACCAATACCTTGAATAAAACGAGCAATTAAAAGCCAAAAAACCGATGGTGCAAATACGCAACCAATAGCACCGATTAGCAGTAAGGTACTACCTATAATCATCATTTTTCTTCTGCCGTAGCATTCAGACAATGGACCAAAAAATAATCCACCAATGCAAAAACCCAAAAAGTTATATGCGATAGTTAATTGAATTGTTCCTTCCGGTACGTTAAAATAGCGGACTATATCAGGAAAACTAGGTACGGAAATGTCAATTTCAATGAACTTAGCAATTAGAGATAGAATTAGTAAGAAAGGCAATAGCATTGAAAATTTTTTTATGAGAAACGTATGAACAACAATATAACATTTAAATTTTTAAGACAAGGACATTTCTTGCTAGACTTCTTTCGAAACTCTGTCATCCGAGTAGCGGACACACAACTGCATAAACTTCTAGTTTAGTGCGTGAACTATTGATGTCATTCGGCTTTGTTGCATAGCTATTTGGCTTATGAATTACTCAAACGACGCCCACGAGTTTTATCAAACCAAATAACACCCATTGCAACAATAAAATATGCAACCGCTATTAATATATGGCCAATTATTGAAACATGATTTGGCACTGGAAGAGATATTGTTGTAAATAAAAGCGGAAAAGTTTGAGTAAAAAAATTGGATGTTGCATGAGCAATATTTACTGGCCAAACCGAATTATCTTTTTCAAATAACCAGGTGAACATTATAGAATATGCACAAATCGCAAGAATAAAAGCACAAATAATCGGAAGTGTAAAACCATCCTCCCAGAACGATGGACCAATAGCTTTATATAGTGGTATGTGCCATATTCCCCAAATAAGACCGACAACAGTTGCTCTCATATAAAAATTTGGTATTTGGCTTTTAAGGTTTTTGAGCAGGTAGCTGCGCCAACCTATCTCTTCACCAAGAGTACACACAATCTGTATTGCAAAACTCACCAACAGGACAAATAATATCCTTGCTACACTAAAGTCTTTTACTTTCTCTAACGTGTATTTCATATTCAAAAATGAAAAACCTAACCACGTAATTATTAATAACATGCAACTGTATAACATAAAAACTACAACAGGAATTATAACCCCCAATAAACAATTTTTTAGTGAACTACGTTTAAAAAGATCTCTTATCTTTTGCTTATTGTAAACTGTTAGTAAAATTGCAACTGTAGCTGGAACAAATGTTGCTAATGTTACATATTCTGGAGGTAAGCTCCAAGCCATAATACATGTCAACAAATAGGTGATTACAACAAACAATGTACAATTAATAGTGGTTGAATTCATATGCACCCCTGAATTTCTTTTTCACATTATTAATATTTACTTGAAAGTTGTCAACAGAATGTGTTTTCAGGTATAAATAGAGTATTTTTTCTCTTTAAATTACCATTGATAGTTGAATTTTTATATATAAAACCGTAGTGGAATCAAGGCATAAAATAACACTCGACGTTAATCAAGCACGGTAAAGAAAGTCATTTATAATTGCTATAGCAACTAATGTTGACACTTGACGTTCCTTCTGATTTGACAAATAGATGTTTTTATCTGATTTTACCACAAGAGCTTCAGGGTGACTCTGGAAATAAACATTGCCATGCTTATCTTCAATCGCTTCTATTACTCCATCTTTCGAAAATGCTACAATTTTATATCCAAGTGACTCTAATTTACTTCTGTTTTCTGGTGTATTATTCACTGCTCCTGAATGAGCATCTGGAAAGCACGTTGAAAACCAGCCATTCTCGTCAGGTATTAAGAATTTACCTACTACGTCTGCTAAACGACTATTCGGAACTATTTTTATCTGTTGGAGAGGTACACATTCCTCCTGTGGGTTAGGTGCAGATTTTAAATGAGATCTTTGCTCCTCTTCATCATTCACCATATTTGCCACATGTACTACTTCAATTCCTTTTGCACTCATAATGCCCTGCAAACCGCCACATATTCCAAGTAAGTGAATTGTAGGGTTATCATCCACCACTTTCACAATTGCCTCTGTAACAAGCTGGCGGTATGGAGTAGGAGGAAATGGTTCTGAATGTAGATTATAATAATTGCCTGGAATAAATATTCTATTTATTTTTTTTTCTTCAACAAATTTTGCAACTTCAATTTTTATTCGATCTAATGTTAACTTTCTTGCAAGCATCTCATCTTGATGTGCAAGGCTCAGTGACTCTTCTTGAATTTTTTTAAGGTTAATTATTTTATTATAATCAATTAATACAGTTTTAACTCCAAAGCTATTGAACATCTCATACACATTTTGAGATAATCCAAGCTCATGTGGGTATGTTTCTTCTTCTGTTTTTACTAAACCAACAACTATAGAACTTTTTTGAAACTCGATTTCTGATGGCAGCTTTGTTGTCGAAGTTTGACTGTGCTCCTCAAATACATTTGAGTATTCTGTGGTGCTCGTCTCAGCCTCTTCTAAAAATTTCTCATTATAAATAGGTTTCGAAAGAGGTGTTATGTCATCATTGGAGTTCTCTTGAAGCTCTGGTGATACTTCCACTGGTAACTGCGTTGTCTGTTCTGGGTTCGAATCATCATAATACACTCCTTCTTCTGCCTCATATTCTTCTAGCATTTGTTCATCAGAGTAAAGTTTTGAAAGAAGTTCATTTCTTATGTGCAAGTTTTTGCGAGTGTTTGCATGAGTAAAACTGCTGCTAAATAATAAAGCTATAATTAATAAGATATTAAACACTTTATTATAATATTTATGTATCATGATTTTAATTTAATAGTTAATATATTAATATTATAGTATAAATTAATATATTAATCAATAAAAATTATTAATAACGACATGCAGAAAGGTGGCCTGAGCAGGAATCGAACCAGCGACACAAGGATTTTCAGTCCTTTGCTCTACCAACTGAGCTATCAGGCCAAACACATACTTTCATTTTTAGATAAAAATGTTATTATGTCTATGAAAAATTTTTAAAGTGGTTTATATAAAAGCAAAGGATGGAAATTAATAATAGAATAGGCATTTATCCAGGTACGTTTGATCCTATAACTTTTGGCCATATTGACATAATAAAAAGAGCGTGTAAACTGGTTGATAAATTAATAATCGGGGTTGCAGAAAATATTAATAAGCATGCCGCTTTTAGTGCAAAGTTACGCACAAGTATGGCTGAAAATGAAATTAAAGAATTAGGGATTGGTGCAGATGTTATATCTTTTAATGGATTGCTAATGAATTTTGCAAAAGAACAGAATGCTTCTATTATTATTAGGGGCTTAAGAGCAGTGTCAGATTTTGATTATGAGTTTCAAATGAGTTGGGTGAATTATAAACTTCTTCCTGAAATTGAAACCATATTTCTTCCTGCTTCTGAAGATACCCAATTTATTTCATCAAGCTTTGTAAAAGAAATAGCAAGGCTAAAAGGAGATGTTAGCAAGTTTGTGCCGAAAGGTGTTCAAAATGAGTTGATTAACCTAAATGAAATAAAGAAAGGATAATAGTGTTTATTGCTTTTTATCCTAAAATGAGTATAATTAATATATAAAATGTTGTAAATCAAAGGAGCAACATGTCAACAGTGAAAGTTAATAATAGAAAAGTTTGTTGTCACGGTGATGGGAGCGATGAAGGTTCCGGTCACCCGTTAATATATCTAGATATGGGGGAAGAAAAGGAAATTGCTTGCCCCTATTGCGAAACTACATTTGTTCATGAATGTACTGTAGAAGCAGTTACAGAAAAGGAAGAGGGCAAATTACAAGAAGAAATTTAACAGTAGTGTTTATTTCCCTTAAGTTGGTTAACTTATGTAAATAGCGATAAGAGGAGCGGTAAAAATGAAGCTGTCCATACGGTCGAGCACTCCACCATGACCTGGTATGATACCCCCACTATCTTTAACACCATAGGCTCGTTTCATGAATGATTCAGTGAAATCGCCAAGTTGTGCTAAAATAGCGATTGCAAATCCAATGATTGGAGAATAAAGAATTGAAAATAAGCCAAAAAATACCGATCCAAAAATTGTACACACCATTCCAGCTAATATTGCGCCGAGCAGTCCTGACCAAGTTTTACCAGGGCTAATCATTGCGCAAATTCTCGCTCCACCGAAATTTTTGCCAAATAAATAGGCAGTAACATCGATTCCCCAAATGGTTAAAACAAGCCATACTAATGCGTATTTTCCTTGTGGCAAATTGTACAAATATATTAACGAAGCATTTGGTAATGCAATTAGTAATAATGCAAAAATATATAGAATTTTATTCCCTCCTGTTAAATTGTACCACTCAAAAGAAGATAAGACTGCTATTGAGAAAATTAACAGGTAAAAGGATAAATCACTAAAATATGTAGCAAAAGAGAATATGAACAATATCACTATTGAAGACAGCATTCTGATTATGAAATTATTATCTACCATATCTCCTCTTTCTTTTTTTATATTCTTCTAGTGCTTCACTCAAATCTTGGCAAGAAAAATCAGGCCATAAAGTGTCACAAAAGTGTAATTCGGCATAAGCTGCTTGCAATAACAAAAAATTGCTTAGTCTCTTTTCCCCACCAGTCCTAATTAATAGATCCAGTTCTGGCAGATCCTTAGTATACAGAAATTTTTTAAATTCATCTTCTGATATTTGACCAATATTACTTTTGGTAATACTATTAACCGCATGAATGATTTCTTGTTTTGCTCCATAACTGATTGCTATAGTGAGTAATAAACTATCATTTTCATATGTAATTTCTTCTACTTTTTTAATTCGGTCTAATACTTTGGTAGGTAATAAACTTAAATTACCGATAAAATTCAGTTTAATGTTATAATCACAAAAAAACTTGACCTTATCTTCATTAGTTAAGATTGAGTAAAATAAATCAAGCAGACCATCAGTTTCATCTTTAGGCCTCAGCCAATTTTCCATGGAAAATGCATACAAAGTTAAATAAGGTATGGTAAGAGTTGTACAATGCTTAGCGATATCGTATGCAACTTCACCACCCTTTGTATAACCATCAGTTTTTGTTTTTCCTTGGCTATTTGCCCATCTCCCATTACCATCCATAATAATTGCTAAATGTTTTGGTAAAGATTCTTGATTCAACATTCAGAGTTCACCTAAACGACCAGATGTTATCTGAGTACTTAGTATATCACTGTACAAAAATTGTGGTTTGGGAGTAACCTCCACTTGAAAGGTGTCATCCAAGTAGCCCTCTTTCCTGTCATTCCAGCGCCTTTTTCCCCTGTCATCCCAGTAGCTCTCTTTCCTGTCATCCCAGTGCGTGACACTGGGATCTAGGTATAAAAATATTTGCAAATTATGCAATGAACAACAGATTCTTGTAGCATATAATGTCCATAATGAAAATAAGATGGATCTGAGTAGTCCGCTACTTGGATGACAGGAAGAGGGCAATGTATAACAGATTCTTGGAGCATATAATGTCCATGATGAAAATAAGATGGATCCCAGTGTCACGCACTGGGATGACAAGAAAAAAAGGCACTGGGATGACAAGAAAGCATGCATGTTTATGACATCATTTACTGTATAATATTGTGCAATACTGGAACGTTTGTACTGTTGTGTATAAGCTACCTCCAGGGCATTGCATGCAATTTTTTCTTTTTCACTACTGAAGGTTCCTTTCATATTAACTTAGTGACTCAATATATCCTTTTCTTTTGTGGATAACTCGCTATCAATCTTTTTTATATTATCATTAGTAATTTTTTGTACCTCGTCGTGAAGGTTATGGTAATCATCTTCCGAAATTTCTTTATTTTTTTCCATGTTTTTTAATTCTTCTATTATATCCCTGCGTATATTCCTAATTGCAATTCGTGCATTTTCAGCAAATTGGTGTAATAGCTTCACTAATTTTTCACGCGTCTCCTGCGTTAAGTCTGGAAGAGTTATCCGTATTGTGCTGCCCTCAATCACAGGATTTAAATTAAGATTAGCATTTAATATAGCATTTTTTACTTCACTGATAACACTTGCATCCCAAACTTTAATTGATAGAGTTTTATTATCTGTAGCCGAAACACCTGCTACTTGGCTGAGCTTTTGGTGCCCACCATAGATATTTATAACTATACCATCAAGCAATGATGCACTAGCTCTTCCGGTTCGCACACCTTTAATATCGTCGTGAAAAGATTGAATAGTTTTTAACATTCTATCTTTTGTTTTAGTTTTTATCTCATTTAACATAAATTACCTAATGTTTAGAATCTGAAACTATAGTATAAGTTCCTTTGCCTTTAATGATATTAACTATTTTTTCTCCCTTCAAAGAAAAAACTATGATTGGAATTGAATTCTCACGCGCAAGTGAAATTGCTGATGCATCCATAACTCTTAAATCACGTGCCAGCAAATCTGTGTAAGAGAGCCTGTCGTACATTACGGCATCCTCATTTTTTTTCGGATCAGCAGAATATACACCGCTTACTTGCGTACCTTTTAGAATTACATCACAATTCATTTCAACAGCACGTAAAGCTGCAGCTGTGTCTGTTGTAAAAAATGGATTACCAGTACCCGCTGCAAATATTACAACTCTACCTTTTTCTAAATGGCGAATAGCTTTTCGTCTGATATAAGGTTCACATATAGCAGCCATTGGTATAGCAGACAACACTCTAGAAATTACTGAGTTTTTTTCTAAAAAATTTTGTAGAATCAAAGCATTAATTATAGTTGCAAGCATTCCAATATAATCACTGCTTGCTCTTTCACAGCCACTCAAAGAAGCGGATGTTCCACGAAAAATGTTTCCACCACCAACAACAATACACACCTGAACACCAAGCTTATGAATATCAGCTATGTCATTGCATAGTTGGTTTATTACACCCATATCATGACCAAAAGGCTGTGATCCCATCAAAGCCTCTCCAGAGATTTTAAACAGGAGCCTGGAGTACTTTATTTTGTTTTGTTCACCTTCTGAGGTAGTCATTTTTAGCTATTTAATTTGCATTGCCTAATACAAGTAACTTATAATGAGATAATTTAATAGAACAATTTAAACTGAGTTCACTTGATTTTATAAAATCAGAAATCTTAATCTTGTCATCCTTGATAAATTTTTGCTCTAATAAAACAACTTCTTCATAGTATTTAGCTATACGACCATCCACTATTTTTTTTGTTACCTCTTCAGGTTTATTTAAGGCTTTTACTTGCTCTTCAATTATAGAACGTTCAGTTTTTAACTTTTCTTGATCTAAATCATCTACAGACAAAGCTTCAGGTTTCATAGCAACTATGTGCATTGCTATTTGTTTTCCAACCTCTTGTAATTTTGCTTTATCACCAGATGATTGCAGTGCAACTAAAGCACCAATTTTACCTAAGTTAGATGTAGCACCATGCACATAACCTGCAATAATTCCATCTTTAGCTTCCAAATAACAAGTCTTATTTAGGTCTAATTTCTCACCAAGCACTGAACTTCCATTCATCACTGCTTCTTGTACTGTGCCAATATCTCCGTATTTAATGCTTTTTAATTCATCGATACTAGTACAGCGCTCCTTGCAAGCAAGTGATGCTAAATTTTCAGCCAGCTCAATAAATCTTTCATTTCGAGCGACAAAATCAGTTTCACAATTCAATTCAACCAACATGCCGCAATTTTCGATCAAATGCATAGCAACAAGCCCATCTGAAGCGACTCTACCGGATTTTTTATCGGCTTTAGCAAGTCCTACCGCACGTAACTTGCCAGCCGCTTTATCAACATCACCATCACACTCTTCTAACGCTTTTTTACAATCACTTAAACCAAGTCCTGTTCTATCACGTAATTCTTTTATGTTATTTGGATTCACTTTCATCTGTTATTACCTCCTTTTCGTCTTCTTTATAAACTTTACTACGTCTTTTTTTAGTTTGCACAATACCATCTTCTTTATCTTGAATAAAATCGTCATCATTTATTTCATCAATTTTCAGTCCAGATCTCGTTAAACTAGATTCTATACCAGCTAATATAAAATCAGCGGCCAATCTACAATATAGCTCTATTGATTTTCTTGAATCATCATTTCCAGGTATAGGATAAGTAATACCATCAGGATCGGAATTAGTATCAAGTATTGCAACTATTGGAATTCCTAATTTTTTGGCTTCCTTAACTGCAATATGCTCTTTATTAGTATCAATAATAAACAAGATATCAGGAACCGCTCCCATTTCTCTAATACCACCAAGCGCCTTATCAAGCTTTTCCTTTTTCTTATCAATATTCCCTAATTCTTTTTTTGTTAAAAGGCTGTCCTCATCATTTAATATTTTCTCATATTGGATTAATGTTTTTATCGAAGTAGAAACTGTACCCCAATTAGTCAACATGCCACCAAGCCAACGATAATTTACATAGTATTGACCACAACGAATTGCTTCACTTGCAATAATATCTAAAGCTTGAAACTTTGTACCCACAAATAGAATACGACCACCCTGAGATGCAACGTCATGCAAAGCCTTCATAGCTATCTGCAGCAATGGTAATGTTTTTCTCAAATCGATTATATGTATACGATTTTCTTGATGTACCCCATATATATATGGAGCCATTTTTGCGTTCCAACGACCAGTTTTGTGACCAAAATGTACACCAGATCCGGCTAAGTCACGCACAGTGACTTCAGGCAAATTTGCCATATTTATTCCTCCAAATAGTTTATCTTCCATGGCATTGCCCTAAAGGGACTACTTGTACCTGCCATGTGTGAAATCAAATTATTTATATAGTAATAGAAAAGATAACAAAGTGCAAACAAAAAATATTGACAAATAGCAGCATGTTTATTAGCTTTGAAGTTGAAACTATCGTTACTAAGTAAAAAGGGGGGTGTAGCTCAGTTGGTTAGAGCGCATGCCTGTCACGCATGAGGTCGTGAGTTCGAGTCTCATCACTCCCGCCACTCTTTTCCATGAAAACCATAACTCTAGATTAGTCAACGAAGGAAGTACCAGTAATAAAAGGCTTTTTTGCACTTTTATTCTCCTGCAGCACATCTACAACTTCCTATTTCCAACCATTTCTAAATGATTCACAACTTCTGCTTGTTTAATGATTCCTTCTGGTGAAGTACCTTCGGTGTGCATGTTTATAAAATTTTGTATTTCACCTAGCGTTTTTTCACTTATTTTCTTACATTTTTTTGCAAATCCAATGACCTTAGATCTTTCATAAATGCTTTGTATTTCAGTAAAAGTAAAAGACTCATCGAAATGATCTATAAGCTCTTTGTTAGTAATACAAGATACAATTTGATCTATTTCCTTTACTACAGTAGCTATAATTAATGCGTCACCACGATTTGTGTAAGCAAGCTGTATGATGGGATCAAAAAATTTATCTCGTATAGGTGGCCTTATTTCATTAAATAGATCATTGACTTCATCTATGAATGTAGCTAAATCGTGAGCTTTTTCATGATCAGTTAAACTTAAACTCAGTATATATTCATAAGATTTAGATTTTGTGCACTGTTTCACTCTATTAAGTAGAGCGTCATTGTCACGTATCCATGTAGCCAGACTATAAGCTTTTTCATGGTTAGTTAAAGTTAAGTTCATTACATATTTATAAAACCTATCTTTTATAGGATGGCTTATTTCATTAAATAGTTTGTCAACTTTACATATCCATATAGCAGAATTATAAGCTCTTTGATGATCAATAAAAACTGATCTCATTAAAGGCTCATAAAATTCATCCCTTGCAGATTGACTTGCTTTTTTCATCAGTGATTCAATGCTTTGAATACTCATTGTTAGCTTTATTTTCTCGTCAATATTACCAGTTGGTACAATAAAATTATAAAACTTATCTTTTATATCTTTTGCCAATCCATTGATTATTGATTCAGTTTGTTTGACACACATAATCAAATCAAATGCTTTATGCGGATTTTGAAGAGAAAACTTTTTAAGAGATTCCAACACGAATTCCGGAATATTCTTAGGTAAAGAATCAATTAGCTCATAACAGTCAACTGTTTTTACCGCTTCAGTAGAGCTACCTAAAGCAATAATATTCAGGGCTTCATTTGTGGCTTTTTCTTCTTTAACATAATGCTGCTTATATATAATTTTGCAGAGGTTATAAAGATTGTATAAAAAATATAATGCAAGTGGTACTAGTATAGCGGTTAGTATGTTGACTAGCAAAGGGGGGGAGTCGATACGCATAGCTACAATTATAATTCCGGCTATAGCTATGCCTGATACAACAAGACCTATTGAGATTTTTTGATAGCTGTTTGGTGTTTTTTTCCAATAATTTTTAACATATGAACATGCTATAATACTAGCAGGGTTAAGCATTTTATACCTCTCAAAGCGAATAATATATAGTCATGATATATTCAGAGGAGAAATGCTCAACGTAATGTCAAAAAAACGTATTAATTATGTATTCATATTTAATAACTTATTAAACATTTGTAACAGGTGTTCACGATGTGTATAAAATTTCGTCAAATTTTTAAGGAATCTTGACAATTTTAAGCTAATTTATATGCTTGAGTACGTTGATTCTACTGTAAAAATAATATGAAAAGTAAAGAACATGATTTTCATTTAGTGGACCCAAGTCCATGGCCAATTGCTATATCAGCAGCGATTCTTATTCTTGCACTTGGATTAGTTGGTATGCTTCATAAGCAACTTTTTGGAATATTTGGTTTGATTTTCGGAGTTTCTTCAGTATCAGGAATTTTGTTCTATTGGTGGCGAGATGTAATAAGAGAAGCCATTCATGATAAGTGCCATACTACTATCGTAAAGCATGGGCTTAAGCTTGCGATGTATGTATTTATCCTCTCAGAAGTTGTATTCTTTATAGCCTTCTTCTGTTCATTCTTTAAAGCCTGGCTTGATCCAGTGTTTTTATTTGAAGCATTTTCCCCTGTAAGAAAAGTCCAGTGGCCTCCAGAAGGAATTTCACCTCCTGATCCGTGGTCGCTACCATTCATGAATACGTTAATATTATTACTTTCAGGTACAACACTTACTTCAGCACATCACTCTTTACTTGAAAATAATAAAAAGAACATGATTAATATGCTATCCATTACTATATTGCTCGGAGTTTTTTTTATAATAGTGCAAGCCATAGAGTATTATGAAGCGAGTTTTTCTCTACAAGAAGCAGGAGAAAAGCTTATTTATACATCCAATTTTTATATGATTACCGGATTTCACTGTGTACACGTTATAATAGGGCTAATATTTTTAACGGTGTGTTTGTTTAGAGCACTCAAAGAACAATTCACACCACAAGACCATTTGTGTTTTGAGTTTGCCTCTTGGTATTGGCACTTTGTAGATATAGTTTGGATATTTTTATTTGTATTTATTTATTGGCTAAGTGCTTATTAAGTGATTAAGATAATAGGCCTTGATCCTGGAATAAACAAAACTGGGTGGGCTATTATTAGTCTCAGTGAAAGGAATAATATTGAATTTTTGGGTGGAAGTACTATATCAACGTGCAGTAAGCTTGATATAGGTGAACGTTTGCACATAATTTTTGAGGAATTAAAGAAAGTAATTTCTATATATTCTCCAGATGAAGCTGCTGTGGAGAAAATTTTTGTTAATAAAAATCCAAAATCTTCGCTAACTTTAGGGTATGCAAGGGGAGTTGCGATTTTAGCGTTAAAAATAACTAACCTGGCTATAAGTGAGTATGATGCGAACTACATAAAAAAAAGTATCACAGGAAACGGCCATGCAGATAAAAATCAGATTATATTTATGGTGAAACAAATAATTAAAAATTTGGATGTAAAATGTCATCATACTGCTGACGCTCTTGCTACAGCAATTTGTCATGCTTACAAGAAAGGTGTTTTTGCTACTACTTCATAATGTATTGCCATTTTTCTCTGCTTTTGCAATAGACATCTTACATAACACGATTTCTGAAGGCAATTTTGTCGTCAAAGCTCGTCTCTGCTCCTAAAATACATTTGAGTATTCTGTGGTGCTCATCTTCACTTCTCCTACAAATTCCTCATCAAAAACAGGTCCTGGAAGAGGTCTAATAGATCTTATTCCCTATACTTTTTGCTTTGGTTAATCCATAATTGGGATTTATGGTGCAATGATTCATAATAGAATATTAAGAAATCATTGTATTAATTTAAGGTAAAAAAACTATTTGGAGCTTTAATTGTGACGAAACGTATAATTATTTTTGGTGGAACAGGGTTCATAGGAAAACATATAGTAAGACGCTTAGCAGCAGATGGGTATTTAATAAGAATATTCACTAACAATCAAGAAAAAGCCGCTCCTCTTAAATTATGTGGTAATTTAGGACAAATTTCAGTATTTAAAGGCGATTTTTTTGATGAAACATCACTGCTGGAAAGTATGACAGAATGTGACGTAGTAATAAATTTAGTAGGAATATTATATGAAACGAAAAAATCTAGTTTTCATACTGCGCACGTTGCAATAGCTGAAAAAATAGCAAAAGCAGCAAAAATAAAAAATGTACCAATGGTGATACATTTTTCTGCTATGGGAATTGAAAATAGCAAATTGTCAAAATATGCTCAAAGTAAACTTGAGGGTGAAAAAGTAGTAACCTCTGAGTTTCCCGAGGCAATAATAATTAAGCCAAGCCTTGTGTTTGGTAAAGAAGATAAGTTTTTTAATAAATTTGGAAGACTAGCAGCTATTCTCCCTTTTTTGCCACTAATTGGCAATGGAGCAACCAAATTTCAACCAATATGTGTAACAGATCTAGCTGAATTGGTGTATCGCATTATTAGTCTTAATAAGCAAGATAAGAAGGTTTATAATGTAGGTGGACCGAAAGTTTACTCTTTCAAGAGCCTATTAAAATTCATCCTTAATGTGACGAATAGGAAATGCTTATTTGTCAATATATCTTTCCCAATGGCAAAATTGATGGCTTTTTTCTTAGAAAGTAGAATTATTTCCATGCTGCTCAAGCCCATAACAGGTGATACTAGCCCTATGCTTACTCGAGATCAGGTGAGAGTTATGATGAATAGCTCAATCGAAAAGTCGAATGACCTTGAAACAATAAAAATTTTACCATTATCAATTGAAAATATAGTACCAGAGTATTTAAAAATTTATAGAAAATACTGATTTGAAAAGTGTGCCCAGTAGGATTCGAACCTACGACCCACAGCTTAGAAGGCTGTTGCTCTATCCAGCTGAGCTATGGGCACAACAAATATAAAATGCTTCCTAATACACGTGAAGTCAAGATATTTCATGTGACCGAAGGGATTCACAGGTTCTGGATTCTATGTAGGGTGACAAAAAAATGGTAAACCCTATCTATTTTAGCTATATATAGAATTCAAGTTGTGATTTTAACCAAAGAATATGGCACTTAGATTGATTCCAGATAACCTCGATATAAAATTTAGTAAATATAGGAAATTAACTGCATTAATTAGCATTATTCTTACCATCTTTTCAATATTTATTATTACATTACGTGGAATCAATTTAGGAATAGACTTTACAGGTGGAATTTTGATAGAAATAAAATCGTCAAATGAGGATCTTTCTATTCTTGATGCGCTAAAGGAAAATGGTTTTATAGTACAAAGTTCACAGGCAGGCGATAATTTGGTTATGCGTTTTAAAGATGAAGGTGATGAAAATAAAATCAAAGAAATAAAAAGCATACTAGAAGGAAAGTTAAGTGACTCAATAGCCTATCGAAAAATAGATTATGTAGGTCCACAAATAAGCTCAACGCAGATATTTGAAGGAATGTTATCAATGGTGATTGCAATTGTTGGAATATTTTTTTATGTTTGGTTTAGATTTAACTGGCAGTGTGGGTTTGGTGGCATAATAGCATTAGTTCACGACGTAATTTTAACTATTGGTTTTATTAGCCTTATCAGGGTTGAGTTTAACATCTCATCAACTGCTGCTTTGCTCACTGTTATCGGTTATTCAATCAATAATTCAGTAGTTATATACGATCGGATTCGGGAGTATTGCAAAAGCAGCAAAAATAAACAAATTAATGAGATAGTAGATACAAGTATTAATGCTACACTATCCCGCACTATATTAACTTCTGGTACAACTCTTCTTGCTGCTCTACCTTTAATATTAATCTGCAGGGATGTAGTTAGAGATTTTAGCTTAATTATCTTTTTTGGTATTTTAGTTGGCGCGTATTCTTCAATATTTATTTCCGCTCCTATATTAACTTATATAGGCCTGACAAATAGAGAAAAATAAACTTATTTTATTTAGCTATACAAGCTTGAGCTGCAAATGTTCTCTTACCAAAATCTCCAAAATCTGTACTATATTTAGCGCTGCACCTTTACGCAAATTGTCAGCCACTATCCACATATTTAAACCATGCTGAACTGTATCATCTTTTCTAATACGTGATATGTATACAGCATCTTCCTGCACAACATCAATTTGAGTTGTATATTCACCATCTTCTCGTTTGTCCTGCAGCAAAACCCCATAATCATCAGCGTTACTGAATATTTCATAGGCAGTTTCTTCTGTCATCGCATCATGAAACTCTACATTTACTGCTATAGCGTGACCAATAAAAACAGGTACCCTAACACAAGTTGCAGTAACTTTTACATTTTCCCCTAAAATTTTTTCCGTTTCCTCTCGCATTTTCCATTCTTCTTTTGTAGAACCATTTTCCATGAATTCTCCTATGTGAGGAATGCAATTAAATGCTATTTGTTTAGGAAATATTTCAGGCTTTTTAGCTTCATTCATGAATATTTTTTTCGTCTGATTGTAGAGTTCATCCATAGCTGCTTTGCCTGCACCAGAAGTTGATTGATACGTTGAAGCAACAATTCTCTTTATTTTTGCTTGTTTATGTAGCAAGTGTAGTACTAGCAGCATCTGTATTGTAGTACAGTTTGGATTGGATATTATATTATGATTTTTATATTCAGTGATTTTTTCTTGATTGATCTCCGGAATGATGAGTGGCACACCATCTTTCATTCTGAAATAAGAAGTATTATCTATCACAATGCACCCAGCCTGCGTTGCAATTGGTGCATACCTTTCGGAAATATTAGATCCAGCGCAAAAAATTGCTATATCGGTTCCAACAAAGCTATGGCCTTCAAGACATGAAATAATTAATCCTTCATCACCAAAGCTTATTTTTTTTCCCTCTGATTTTTTTGATGCAAGTGCTACCACAGAATCGACTGCAATTCTTCCTTCGCTCTGAAATTCATCAAGTATGCTTAATACTTCACGACCCACTCTTCCAGTTGCACCAACAACAGCAATTTTATACCTCATATAGACTAAACCTCTAACTTTAAATGTATATTATATATTTACTGATAAAATTTACAATTATTTTAATATTTCTATCTTGCAATTAACCATAATTTAGTAATTATTATATAATATTAATCATATTACATAATAAAACGAGAGATGACTACAGAATATGAAGATACTAAGGTTAAGTCTACATCTCAAAAAACTGGGGAAAATAATGTGAAGCCCCCAATACATAATCCTAAAAAGCCTTTAAGACCCATATTTGATGATGAAAAGTATGGTATAAAAAGTCCTAGAATAGAGCAGCATTCACAACAAAGAGAGCAGGGGCATTTAAAATCGAGAAGCCTATTAAAGTCAATACCAATTATAGGAGGGTTTTTAGCACGGGCTTTCACATCTAAAAAAATAGAAATAATAAGTAATCCTATATATGACAACATGGAAACGTATAAGGAATCGCAATCAGAGCGTGCTAGTAAAGTAAAAGATGTGGCAAAAACAACTAAAACAGATGCTATAGGCAGTAAGCTTGAGGAAGGTAGTGTTGAAAAAGCCAGTAACAAGAAAGATCATAGCCGCACTAAATAGTATTGCTAATCACATTTGAGTTTAATGCATCTCTGTTAGACCAACTCTTGACTCATTCTGATTATTTCATTCCATTCAATTTCCGAAACTGGAGAAACTGATAAACGTGGTTGTTTTAATATGCTCATGTCTTTTAAAAGTGGGTTTTGTTTTATATCATATAATGCGACCTGGTTACTTAAAGGTCTGGAAAATTTTACGTCTACCAGTCCGAATTTAGGGTGATCAGCATGATAATATTCTTTAGACACTTCAACTATTCCAAGTATCGCTTTCTCTTTGCCTGTATGATAGAAAAATGCAAAGTCACCGAGCTTCATAGTTTTCATATAGTTTTGAGCTTGATAGTTGCACACACCATTCCAGTCAGCCACCTTATCTACTGCCATTTTTTGCCATGAATAGTCACTTGGTTCTGATTTTAGTAGCCAAAGCTGCATTGGATTCCTTACATAATCTCAATATATAAGGTCTATTATTTTTTTCTTCTTAAGTAAGCTGGTATATCATAGATATTGCTACCCCACTTCATCCCTTCACTTCCCTGCTCAGTTGTAGAATATTCTTTTGTTTCTGGTAGTTTATCTTGCACTCCTACATTTTGGCTATAGGCCCACTTAAGCTTCTCTTGCTCTGAGCTCTCACTTTGGTTTGAAGATGAATTATCATCGCGATTAACATTACTATCGATGCCAGTTGCAAGGACAGATACTCTAACTCTTCCCTCCATTGCTTGATCGAAAGTAGCACCAAATATTATATTTGCATTTTCATCTACTTCCTCACGCACTCTATTGGCTGCAGCATCCACCTCAAACAAAGTCATATCTCCGCCACCAGTAATATTAATTAATATTCCTTGTGCACCTTTCATTGATACATTATCAAGTAATGGATTAGATATAGCAGCTTCTGCAGCACTAATTGCCCTATCTTCTCCTGTTGCCTCTCCAGTTCCTATCATCGCTTTCCCCATTTCACTCATTACTGTTTCTATGTCAGCAAAATCAAGATTAATGAGCCCTGGCATGACCATTAAGTCAGTTACTCCTCTGATACCAATATGAAGCACATTATCGGCAAGCTTAAACGCATCAGAAAATGTTGTTTTGTCATTTGCAATTCTAAATAAATTTTGGTTTGGAATAACAATGAGCGTATCTACATATTTTTGTAATTCTTCAAGGCCCAGCTCTGCAATGCGCATACGACGCACACCTTCAAAGCCAAACGGTTTGGTTACAACTCCAACAGTCAATATCTTTTTTTCTTTTGGCGCCCTATCCTTAACTGCAGCCCTTGCTTCTCTTGCTGCTTTTGCAATTACCGGTGCAGCACCAGTTCCAGTACCACCACCCATTCCCGCTGTAATGAAAAGCATATGACTGTCTTTTATATGCTCCATGATCTCATCAATTGACTCTTCTGCTGCGCCTTTGCCAACATCAGGTAAAGCACCAGCACCAAGCCCCTTGGTTAGGTTAATCCCAAGCTGAATTTTCTTATCGCATAAAGACTTTTCTAGTGCTTGAGCATCGGTGTTTGCTACAACAAAATTCACCCCTTGCAAATTCGACTGTATCATGTTATTCACAGCATTTCCACCAGCACCACCAACTCCAACAACAGTAATCCTTGGGTGTAATATAGGCAACTCTGGCAGATTAAGATTAATAGTAGTCATTTAAATTACTCAATTTAGCGAATTCACTTGACAATAAATTACTGCTTTTTTAACAATATGCAAATACTTTTCGTTCCTGCAGATTATAAATAGTAAATAGAATTCACTTATTTTTAATATTCAAGTACCACGAGTGGGCAGTTAATAATCCTGCATTTTAGATAGTACCACTTCTGGTAAAAAGAAATAAGAAAATGTTTATAAATAAGGGATAGAAAACTACCCCTTTTTTGTTTTGTTGAAGTTACTTATTTTGCTGGTGCTTGTGCTAATCCAACTGCTACTGCGACACCATTTAAGAATGTTGATGCATCACCAGTAGGTTTTAGCTTACCATCATCAATTTTAGGCTTATCACCGTCTTTTTCACAGGCCTTAAGAACCTCTTCCTTCACCACATTAATTTGACTTGACTTGCTATGATTCATATATGCAAGAGTAACTATAGTTGCCAGTGCAGCAATCATAATCAAAGGAGCAACCAGTGGATTAGCTGCTAAAAATCCAGACACTGCAGAAATACCAGCATTAATAGCAGTTCCAGCTTTTGCTCCAAGCACAGCAACACGAGCTGCATAGGCTGGACTTAGAACATAAGCAGCTGTAAGTGCTACTGCTAAAAACGTACCACCAACAACAGCGATTGTTTTCCATGGATTTTCTTTTGCATAATCCCACCCTTGTACAGGGACTTCTTTAATTCCTGCCAAAAGACTTTCATTATTGTATTTACTTTTTATTGTTTCAATTCTTGTCATAACTCTAACCCTAAAATAAATTAAAATTTCATTAAGCTTAGTATATGACCAAAAAAACTATCTGTCAAGTAGACTAATTTTTTAATATATCCTTATTCTGTAATTCAGCGCTTCTGCAATATGTGCCCTTTTTATCTCCGCGCTTTTTTCAAGATCTGCAATGGTTCTTGCAACTTTGAGCACTCGTGTATAGCCTCGATTGGAGATGTAGTTTTCTTTCAGCACGTACTTTAGCAATTCTAGTCCTGCCTGATCTGGCTCAGTGAATTTATTTAACGCGTCACCACTTACCTCTGCATTACAGTGTATATTTAGTTCACTGTAGCGCTCAGTCTGAATTTTTCTTCCTGCTATCACCCTTTTTCTTATAATTTCTGTGCTTTCTCCTTCTGCAGAGATTTCAGGGGAAAGTATACTGACATTTGGCATTTCAACGCATATGTCTATTCTATCAAGCAGTGGTCCCGATATTTTGTTTCTATAATCTGTTCCACATTGTGGAGCTTTGTTACACGATCTGTTTGTATCACCCAAATAACCGCACCTGCAGGGGTTCATTGCAGCAATCAGTTGGAAGTTAGCGGGGTAGGTAATGTGGGCATTTGCTCTGGCGATAGTGACTTTCCTATCTTCAAGTGGCTGACGCAAAGAATCAATTACTGCTCTGGAAAATTCAGGTAATTCATCAAGAAATAGCACTCCATTATGAGCTATGGTAATCTCTCCAGGCTTAGCACTTCTTCCTCCTCCAATCATTGCAGGCATAGAACATGAATGATGAGGTTCACGGAAAGGGCGAGCTACTTTGAATATACCATTATCATTTCTTGCTATACTAGGCTCTGTGAACAAAATTTCGTTGTGAAAGAATAAGATGGGAAAAAGGATATAAAAAAGGAGGAGAAAGTGGTAGTTTAACCCAATTAAGCAATAAAAAAGGAGAAACTACCGAATGGAATATTACATACAAGAAACAAAATGGGAACAAATTTTTGCATTTTTGAAAAGTGTGAAAGGTATACACAGCAAAGATGAAACGCAACTGAGAAGGTTCGTGGAAGCAGTCTGGTACATGGTCCGAAGTGGTTGCCAGTGGCGTCTTTTAGGAGAAATATATGGTAATTACAGGAGTATACACAGGAGGTTTAAAAAGTGGTGCGAAAAGGGAATTTGGGAAAAGCTATTTAAATATACACAAGATCCAGATTTAGAGGTGCACATGATAGATGGCACAATCGTTCGAGCGCATGCTTGTTCGGCTGGATACAAGAAGGATTCTGGAGCTCAAGAGGCATTGGGACGCAGTAAAGGTGGCTTTACAACAAAAATTCATGCACTTGTCGATGCTCTTGGAAATCCGTTAAAATTTACGCTTACTGCCGGTCAAAGACATGATATTACACAGGCTGAAGCGTTAACAGACAATGTCTATAACTCTATTGTAGTAGCAGATAAGGGCTATGACAGTAACGCATTTATTGGCAGCCTTGAAAGCAAGGGATGTGAGGTCACCATTCCACCAAAAAGGAATCGAAAAGTGCAAAGAGATTATGATAAACATGTTTATAAAGAGCGGCATTTGATCGAGTGTTTTTTCGGTAAAATCAAAAATTTTCGACGGATTTTTTCGAGGTTCGACAAGACTGCTATAGTGTTTATGGGCTTTTTGAACTTTGTTGGTGCACTTATATGGCTACTCTAAAATTTTGTTCACAGAGCCTAGCAATTACATTTATATCTATCATCTCTTGCTCGGTTAAATCAGGTAGCAGTCCTATGAAACGTTTAGCAAGCATAGATTTTCCTGTACCTGGAGGGCCAACAAGAAGCATATTATGCCCACCTGTTGCTGCAATTTCAGCCGCTCTCTTTGCTACAACTTGACCTTTTATGTCCTTCATATCAAGAGATGATCTTTTTTCTTTTGGTATATTCTCATAATTAAAGACTACCTGCTCAATTGACTGTTCACCTTTAAAATGTCTTACAATATCAGTTAACTTCTCTATAGCCAAAATTGAAACATCTTTGACCCATGCAGCTTCTACGCCATTTTCTCTTGAGCAAATTACTCCTTTATTTTCCCGTTTTGCATTAATTACGGTTGGAAGCACTCCTGAAACTGGAATAACTCTTCCATCCAGTGCAAGTTCACCCATAATTATATAAGGATGCACTTTTTCAACTGGTATCACATTCATTACTACAAGAAGTCCAATAGCTATAGCTAAATCATAATGACTACCTTCCTTTAGCAAATCAGCAGGTGAAAGGTTAACTGTGATTCTTTTTGGTGGTAATAACAGATTGATCGAATTTAGTGCCGCTCTGATGCGCTCTTTAGATTCTGCAACGGTTTTGTCCGGAAGGCCAACAATATTGAAAGCTGGAATCCCATTTGCCATGTGAATTTGTGCATTAACATTTACTGTGCTAATTCCATGAAGCGCAACAGTATTTATATTTGCTATCATACATATTATATAAATTATTAATATAATATATTAAAGAAATAAGAAGTAAAGAATCGTGATTTTTTTGTTATAGCTGGATTGTGGTTTCAAAAAATCTAATCTCTGCTCCATCACAGGAGTATTTCTTTCTTTTGTAAAGTTTATAATATTTTTAATGTATACTATATTAGCAATAAATTAATTGTTGCAGTATTATTATAGATTATATTACATGTGTATGGTGTGAGTAGAGCTATATTAAGCAATAGGGGGTATTATCGTGTCACAAGAACAACAAACAAATTCTAGCTTTTCTGGAATATTAGGTAGAGTGTTACTTTTGCCATTACGTGCAGTAGTTTACGTGTTTAATCCATGTAATTGGTGTAATTCATCCGATAAGGTGAAAAGAGATATAAGAGTTGCTTTAGGAGAAGTGAAAGACGGTCGTCCGAGGATTCTTGTGCATGCAGAAATGTCGAGGTACAGTGCAGGGTTAGGTATGCAATTTTTAAGCCATGGACCTGGATATACTGCCTTTTCAATACCTGAACGCCTTGCAGGAAAAATGCATAAAGTGAAACAGAAGAAAATTGACGCTCTACAAAAAGAACACCCAAATATCAATATTATGCAATCAGATAAATTAGCTCTTATTGAAATTGATGTACCAGGTATTCAAAAAGATCTAGATCCAGAGAAAAACAAGGCTTTTATTCGAAAGGAAGTTGCAGGGGAAATCCATTCAAATTTGAAAGCATTGATGAAAATGACAGGAGGTGATAAAATAGGATATAAAGATAGTACGCTTATTGGTAGCATTGCAAAACTACTTTTCGATAGCCATAATTATATTGTGAGGCAGGAGAAAGTGATGTCTGTATCACCTGATCGTAGCATATTGGTTTGTGTTGCTAATAAGGGTATCATATCTATTGGTGCATATAGCAGAGAACAAGATGATAGAAAATCTAAGAAATCTGGAAGTAGTAACCCTAAAAGTACTGTATCTGATATAGAATTGAGTGATCTTTCCGTTAAGCGAATTTAACAGATAAGTTAAGCTTCTAGAGCTGCATTTTCCTTGCATGGCATAGTTCATAAAAAGTCAGAAGGGATTAAATTATGAGATATAAAATAAAAGTCATTATCTTATTAGCTACTGTAGCTCTAGTGCTCATATTGTTAAAAAATTACAATGATTTTCATGAAGATGTTGTGCATTTGAAGCTTGATAATAAAGAATTCAAAAAAAAGCCAGAAAATTCGATAGAATCAACTATATTACATAGAGAAAAAGAAGTATATGATCATGTTTTCCATTCTAGTAATTAACTTGTAAATAAAATGGCAATTTGTATTTGCGTTTTCTTGTTAAGTAAGTAATATTAACGTATTAATCACAGAAAATAATTATGTTTAATGAACATAACCCTTGGAATCTTGGTAAGAACTCAGGAGGCAATAAATCTCCTAACAGTAATGAAGATATTTTAAGTAAAGCTATATCTGATATAAAGCACTTTTTTGGTTGTTTAACTAGGAATAGAGGCAAGAAACCTTATTTCATCGTCTTGATTGTTTTCCTACTTTATGCTTGTACGGGCTTTTATATTGTTCATCCTAGCGAAGAAGGCATAGAGCTTACTTTTGGTAAATATTCTAACACAGAGACCTCTGGTTTGCGTTATCATTTCCCTTCTCCTATTGGAAAGGTTTACAAAGTGAATGTTAAGGAAGTCAATCGTGAAGAAATAGGAATCAGTGGTGCTTATGCTCGTGATACAGACCGTGGTGAAGGTGTTATGCTTACTGGAGATGAAAACATGGTACACCTTAATTTTGAAGTTCAGTGGCTTGTTAGAGATGCTAAGGATTATTTATTCAAGGTGCGTGATTACAAACCTGGCTCAAGCGTTAAAAATGCCGCTGAAAGTGCTATGAGGGAGATAATCGGTAAAAATAAGATCTCTTTTGCACTGGAAGGCCAAGGCAGGGCAGAAATTTCCAAAGATACTAGAACTTTATTACAGCAGATTCTTGATGGATACCAGATGGGAATAGAAATTTTGTCTGTTCAAATGAAAAAAATTGATCCACCAGAAGAAGTAATTAGTTCATTTAGGGATGTTCAAAGTGCCCGTGCAGATAAAGAGCGTATTATAAATGAAGCATATTCTTATAGTAATGACATCATACCTCGAGCAAAAGGTGAAGCGATAAAAATAAAATTAGATGCGGAAGCGTATGAGAATGAGATAGCGAATGAGGCGAATGGTCATGCAGATCGTTTTTTATCTCTATATGAAGAATATAAACAAAATCCTTCTCTTGTTAAGAATCGCATTTATCTTGAAACTATGGAAAATATTTTTAGTCAGGTGGATAAGGTTGTTGTGACTGACGATCTGAAGGGTATGTTTTCTTATTTACCTCTTACAAATTCAGGAAAGTAGTTATGAGTAGTAATATTAAAATTGTTTTTACTTCTATATTTGTTGCTTTATTGGTTGTTTTTTTTAATTCAGTATTTATTGTACAGGAAACAAAGCAAGCAATAGTAATTCAACTCGGTAAAGTTGTAAGAGATGTTAGGGAAAGTGGTTTATATTTTAAATTGCCATTTATAAATAGTGTAGAGTTTCTTGACAAAAGAGTTCTGGATTTAAGTCCTGATAAGACGCCAAGAGAAGTGATAACTGCAGATCAAAAGCGTATTATAGTGGATGCATATGCAAAATATAAAATCACGGATCCTGTTACTTTTTATCAAGCTGTGAGAAATGAATCAGGACTAATTAGAAGATTGTATCCAGTTATAGAAGCACACATAAGAGAAAATATAGGAAGATTTTCGTTGATTAGCTTGCTTAACGAGAAAAGATCAGAAGTTATGCAATTAATTCAACGTGGGGTTTACTCTGAAGCTGAAAAATTTGGGATAGAAATAATAGACGTAAGAATTAAGAGAGCAGATTTACCAGGAGAAAATAGCTCTGCAATATTTCGCCGTATGAAAACTGAAAGGGAAAAAGAAGCAAGAGAAATTAGAGCAGAAGGAGAGCAAGCTGGGCAAGAAATTAGGTCAAAAGCTGATAAATTAAAAAGAGAGATTATTTCTAGTGCAGCAAAAGAATCGCATGAAATAAGAGGTCGTGGTTATGCTAACGCTACTAAGATCTATAATGAGGCATTTAAGATGGATGAAGAGTTCTATAATTTTTATCGTTCTATGAGTGCTTATAGTAAATCATTTCCTGGAAGTAATACTAAATTTATACTTTCACCAAATAATAACTTCTTAGATATTTTAAATAAGGGATGGCATGAGAAATAAAGCATTTATTTTATCTGTATTTGTATCTTTTTTAGTTTCGTTTTCTTTATATGCTGACATATTTGATTGGAATACAAAAAAAGTTGCAGCAGCTAAAACTACCGAGTGTAATTGTAATCACGGGTTTGCTGATCTAGTGGAAGGACTTATTCCTGCTGTTGTAAATATTTCAAGTGAGCAAATTATAAAACAAGAAAATGAGATTAGAAGTAGAGCTCCTTCTTTACCAAGAAACAATTTTTTCGATGATTTTAGAGAGTTTTTTGAGAATTTCGATCAGTTTTTTATGGATAGAGGGCCTAATGTTAACAGAGAAGTGGTGCTCCTTGGCTCCGGATTTATTATAGATAAGAGTGGAACGATAGTAACAAATTATCACGTTATAAAAAACGCCAAAGATATTACTGTTACTATGAATGATAACACCTACTTCAAAGCAGAAGTTTTAGGTTATGATGCAAGAACTGACCTTGCCGTGCTTAAGATCAATGCGGATAAAGAACTTTCTTTTGTTGCATTTGGTGACTCTGATAAAGCAAGGGTTGGTGACACTGTGATGGCAATTGGTAATCCATTTGGTTTGGGAGGCTCTGTCAGCACAGGAATTATCTCTGCAAGATCAAGGGACATTAGTATTGGCACTTTGAATGAATTCATTCAAACTGATGCTGCAATCAATAGAGGTAATTCAGGAGGACCATTATTTGATTTAAATGGAGAAGTGGTAGGTATTAACACTGCCATCTATTCCCCGTCTGAATCTGGTGGTAATGTTGGTATAGGTTTTGCCATACCATCTAATTTAGCTATGTCAATTATCGATACGTTAAAAAGTGGTAAGAAGATAAAGCATGGTTGGCTTGGCGTACAAGTTCAGCCTATAACAAAGGAATTCGCTGAGTCCTTAGGTTTAAAGGATACAAAAGGTGCATTGGTTGCAAGTATAATAAAGGATAGCCCTGCAGAAAAGGGGGGGATTAAGGTTGGTGATATATTGCTAGAATTTGATGGTAAAAAAATTGATAGAATGACGCAATTACCTCAGATGGTTTCAAGAGCTGGACCTGAAAAGAAAGTGCAAGTTAAGCTAATTAGAAAAGGCAAAGAAGTTGACATTAAGGTTGTGGTCGGTGAGTCTACTGAAGATAGTAAAGATAATAACCAAGAAGAAACTAAATCAACGCCTGATTATGTTACTGGGTTAACCGTTTCAAATCTGCCAAACGAGTTAAAAGAAAGTAAAAGTGACGTGCCTACAAAAGGTGTTATAGTGACAAACGTAGATAGCAGTAGTAATGCTACACTGCGCGGTATTAAAAAAGGAGACATTATTATTCAATTAGACGGAACTGATATAGAGGATGCTAGTGATTTTCAAAAACAAGTTGATTTTGCAGTAAAGAAAAATGGTAAAGATTCAATAATGCTGCTAATTTACCGGAGTGGAAATCAGTTTTTTACTTCAATAAAGTTAAAGAAATAATATTTTTTACTATAGTGTTCTTGCACTGCAAGGTAAATTTACAGTAATTTCCGACATTGAGCTTCTGTGTTTGAAAAAATCTGGTTTGTTTATTAACTCTTCTGTTTTATCTCTATCACTACTTGAACCTATTTTTTCAAAGTAATTATCTGTAAATTCTAAAAAAAGTAATATTAATTCAGGAAGAGTGTAGTTATGTTTATCTGATGAACGTAACTCTGTTATCGGAGAAAAATGAATGTCATCTGTTTTTATTGGCAGCAATGATAAAAATTTATTCCAGCATCTTTTTATTATTCCAACTTCATGTTCCACATTTTTTGCTTTTGGTATTTTAGTTAAATTGGTATGCTCTCTAAAGAATGCTTTGTATTCTTCAAAACCTTCGAAGTTTTCTTCTTTCTGATAATCTTTTTCTCTACCGCTCTGTTCTATCTCACTTACTTTAGCACCTATAGTTGCTTCCTTACTAATAAATCCGTCATTTCCTAAGTTAAAGTAGATCGTGCGTGGTGTAATATCATTAATTATTGTGTGTGGCTTAAAATGCCACCCAAAGCATTTGAGTATAAATTTCACTACAGGTGCTAAAAGCCATTTAGGTATACACAAAAAATTGACCACAAGTTTTTTGATTTATTTACGATACACCTCAAGTGAATACCGTTATCCTTGAATATTTTATAAACCTCAGCAGATATTGGCCCTCCAGCACAGCTACCGAACAACACTATATCATTTGGATGAATGCCTTGTTCTAAGAGGTTTAGAATAACTGCAACTCCTGCATTTACTCGATTTTTGCCATTTAAAGAATGACCTTTGCTTTTTCCAGATCCAGGAAAATTAATAAAATGAACGTCCATACCTGCTTCCACAGCCCAATTCCATTCACTTTTGTCTTCATCGTGCTCTTTTTCAAAAGTATATGTAAGTCCTGCAAAATAAACTATATGCTTCTTTTTCTTCTTATTAAGATTGTTATGTGAATTTACGTTCGAATTGAACATCACTATTTTTTGGATTTTCATCCCATTTCGAGTTTCAATGAACTCCTCTTTTGTTTTTATTGTAATATCTCCTGCTGACATCATGTTTAAATCTAAAATACATTAGTAAAATAATATACAAATTTCCATAAAAAGTCAATCTTTATGAATAAAATCGAAATATAAAAGTTATTGCAGACAAGTTAGAAGCTGCAGATGCTGGCAAAATTTTTGTACATCTCCAAGCACTAAAATATCATCATTTCCAAGATACTCTGGCTGTATAAGGTTCATTGCTATTATTTTGCCTTTAGGATTATGTTTCTTATATAAAGCAAGAAACCCAACTTCATCGCTGTGTAATCCAATTGCAACAATGAAGTCAATTTGCTTAAGGTACTTAGATTTAATGTTTTTCTTGAGCCAATAAAAATCCATTTTGTCTGTTCTGCTAACACGACCTAAAGGCTCAACTCCAGAACGCTGGTGAAGTAAGTCAAGGTTTTCAGTTAATAATTGCCAATTTTTTAATAAGACTATTTCTTTCACTGCATGATGTGCTGGCGTTGGATTGCTGTATAAGCAAGACTCTTTAAAGCTATCTATAGTTTTAATAACATTATCTGATTCTTTTAAAGTCCTACGTACAAATTCGATAATATGTGTAAATTTATCAATATCACCATTCGGATTATACAGCATTTTAAACTGTTTCATCAATTCAGTCATATCTGGTACTACTGGTGAAGAAATTCCGGCACCAGTGTAAAAAATGACATTTTTGTCGCTGATAAATTTTGCAACCTCTGAAACAGATAATTTTACTGGAGTAGCTTGTGGTATGATTAGTGGCTGAGCAAATATTGGGAATTTTGTTTTCTTTTGCTTTTTACTAGCATCATTGATAATATCACCATAACTATAAACTAAAGTATTCTCTTTTCTTTTAAATAAGCTTATCTCATTTTCTGTTAGTTCATTAATAAACTTGTTACCAGTTAATGATAATTGAAAACTGGAGTTATGATTAGCGCCAAATGCTATCGAAAATTTTAGACAAGATTTTGAACCGAAATTTGAATTAAAGCATGAAATCCATTTCATTCTGTTGTTTGAAGTAGATTGAGTGATACACTTATCAACAATTTTTTCAGAAATTTTTAGTGGAGCTTGTAATAAAATATTTTCCGCAGAACTTAAGTTTGTAGTGCATATTATCAGCAACAATATGAGTGCTTTTTTCATGCTTGCACTTTTAACCTCTTCTTTAGCACATCAGCTGATAAGCCATTACTTAAGGCGTACATTGCTCTTATAATGTTAAAGTATATTATGGTAAACATAGTGTACTTATGGGATTGAGTCAAATAAAATTTTCTACGCGAAACAAACATACAATCACGTTAGAACACTTGCGTATTTGAGCTTTTACAGCGATAATATTTTTTGTAATATGCCAAATAATAACCAAAAAAAGTATATGTCCAATAAAACTATCTTAGCTGTTGAATCAAGCTGCGATGAAACTGCAGTAGCAGTTATAAAGAGTAATAAGCAAGTTCTTGCTCACGAAATTCTGTCTCAATCAGAGCACAAAACACGTGGTGGAGTGATTCCGGAAGTTGCGTCACGTGCACATATGAATCATTTAAGTGATCTTATAAAAAGTGCCATAGAAAAATCTAATCTTAAGTTTTGTGATTTGGACGCAATTGCAGCAACATCAGGACCTGGGCTGATAGGCGGATTAATAGTTGGTACAATGATGACTAAAGCAATTGCACATGTAGCAAAAAAGCCATTTATCGCAGTGAATCACTTAGAAGCGCATGCACTGGTTATTAGGTTGATATGTGAAGTGAAATTTCCATTTTTAGTCCTGTTAATATCAGGTGGACACTGCCAATTTTTAATTGCACAAGATGTTGGGAAATACATTAAACTAGGAGAAACGCTCGATGATTCATTGGGTGAAGCATTCGATAAGGTTGCTAAGACATTAGGCTTAAGTTATCCAGGTGGACCATTAATTGAAAAATTAGCTAAAAAAGGTGATGGCACAAGATTCAAACTTCCAAGGGCAATGATAAAACGCTCTGGATGTAACTTTTCATTTTCTGGAATCAAAACTGCTGTAAGAAACTTAGTGCAAAAACTCGCAATGACTGAACAAGATGTCTGTGACGTATGTGCTTCATTTCAAGAGTGCATTAGCGACATATTACTTGATAGGGTTAGCAACGCAATTATAATGGCTGAGTCTTTAAATATAAAAATTCATGATTTTGTAATTACTGGTGGGGTTGCAGCAAATAATTTCTTGAGAGAAAAGTTGAAAAAGCACATGAACTTAAATGTATTTTTTCCTCCTAATAATCTGTGTACAGACAATGCAGTGATGGTAGGATGGGCTGGAATTGAAAGATTACAGAAGAATTATATAGATTCACTGAATTTTGCACCAAGATCAAAGTGGGAATTAGATGTGTAAATTTATATGAAAATTTACTAATAAATTTTTTTATATAACAATGTTTACTATTTTATTTGGCACAGTATACACGGCACGAATTTTATCTTGATCAATCTTGCTTGATACAGAATCTATTGCCATTTTTTTCAATTCTTCTTGAGGTAAGTTAATTGCTACTTCGATTGTGTTACGCAATTTTCCATTAACTTGTACCGCTATTGTCACAGTATCGTCAATTAGTAATGATTCATCAGCTTTTGGCCAAGGCTCTAGATAAAGCATACCTTCACCTCCTATTTCTTGCCATAGACTTTCAGCCAAATGCGGTATAAATGGTTCGATTACTCTGATTAGTATATATATACATTCATCAATCAGAGATTTTCCAGTAGATCTCTTGCATAACTCAATTTCTGAAGGCAATTTTGTCGTCAAAGCTTGTCTGCGCTCCTCAAATACATTTGAGTATTCTGTGGTGCTCATCTGCACTTTTCCTAAAAATTTCTCACCATAAACAGATTCTGCAAGAGATCTAGTTTTTAAATCTATTTCAGCTATTAAGTTGGTAATTTCGCGGAATTTTGCTACTGCGCAGTTTAGCCTGCAGCTTTCCAAATCGCCTGTTAGTCCATGCAAAAGTTTATGTATTTTTTTTCTGTATTCTGCTTGGTCTGGTGTCATTCGAGTAGCTAACGCTGGAATGACAGGCAGTTGTATAGGCTTAAGTTGCATAACCATGCGCCATAATTTATTTATATAGCGTGAGCAACCTTCCACACCATCATCAGACCATTCCATATCCTTTTCCGGAGGAGTGTCAGATAATACAAACAATCGTGCAGTATCAGCACCATACTTTTCTATGATAAAATTTGGATCGACTGTATTCTTCTTCGATTTACTCATCTTCTCAACTTTTCCTACCTGGATTTTAGCGCCTTGTTCTATCAATTCTTTGGCTTCTTCTGGAAATAACCATTTATTATTCTCGTCTTTATAAGTTGCATGGCAAACCATTCCTTGAGTAATCAAAGTGGAGAAAGGTTCATTTATGTCAAAATAGCCACATTTTGTTAAAGCTCTGCAGAAAAATCGTGAATAAAGTAAGTGTAAAATCGCATGCTCGATTCCACCTATATAATAATCAACAGGCATAAAACGATTACACGCATTCTTATCGATAGATTTATTTTCACTACAAAATGCAGCAAAATACCAAGAAGACTCAAAAAAGGTATCAAATGTATCTGTTTCACGCTCTGCTGGCTTTTCGCATTGTGGGCAATTCACAAATTTCCAAGTAGGGTGTTTATCAAGTGGGTTGCCGCCACTTGCAAATTTCACATCTGTTGGTAGCACAACAGGAAGATCTTTTTCTGGTACTGGAACAGTTCCACAATCTTTGCAATATATGATAGGTATAGGGCACCCCCAATAGCGCTGCCTTGAAACTCCCCAGTCGTGCAAACGATAATTTATTGTTTTTTTTCCAATGCCTTTTTCTTCAAGTGTTTTTATTATCACTTCCTTTGCTTCATCAACTGTGAGTCCATTTAAGAATTCAGAGTTGAACATTGTTCCGTTGCCAGTATAGGGTTCCTGTACTCCAGTGTCCGCTGCTTGAATGGCACCTAAGTTATCTGGAGAAACCACAGGAATAATTGGCAAATTATACTTTTGTGCAAATTCAAAATCACGTTGATCGTGTGCAGGGCAGCCAAAAATTGCACCTTCTCCATATTCCATCAGCACAAAGTTTGCTATATAGAGTGGCAACTCTTTGTCCAAAAATGGGTGTTTGACGTTTATACCAGTGTAAACTCCAATTTTTTCATCAATTGTCACTTCAGCGCGTTCATCAATTGTCATTCCAGCGCGTGACGCTGGAATCTGGATCCCAGTGTCAGAGCACTGGGATGACAAAACTTTAAGAGCATCTGGGATGACAACTTCAGGAGCATCTGAGATGACAGCTTCAGAAGCATCTAGGGTGACAGCAAGTTTGATATCCTGTACAATAGGGTGACCTGCTGCCACTGCACAAAAAGAAGCACCAAATAAAGTGTGAGGATAAGTCGTAAAGACTTTCAATGTTTTATTGAGGCCAACCACATCAAACTCTATAGTTGCTCCCTCAGACTTTCCTATCCAGCGTTCTTGCATTGTCTTTACTTTGTCCGGCCAATTTTTTAAACTTTGCAAGCACTCGAGTAGATCTTCAGTAAAGTCAGTTATTTTTAAAAACCATTGAGATAACTTACGCTTTTCAACAATTGCACCTGATCGCCATCCTTTTCCGTCCACAACTTGTTCATTTGCAAGCACTGTTTCATCTACTGGATCCCAATTAACCAACGACTCTTTTCTATAAGCGAGTCCGTGCTTTAAAAAGTCTAAAAAGAATTTTTGCTCGTGTTTATAATAGTGAGGCTCACATGTGGAGAGCTCACGATCCCAGTTATAAGAAAGGCCTATAGATTTTAACTGAGTACGCATATTGTCTATATTTTCTTCTGTCCAATCTTTCGGGTTCACATTATTGTCCCTTGCTGCATTTTCTGCTGGCAATCCAAATGCATCCCAGCCAATAGGGTGCAAAACGTCAAATCCATTAGCTCTCTTATAGCGTGCTATCACGTCACCTATTGCGTAATTACGTAAGTGCCCCATATGAATTTTACCAGATGGATATGGAAACATTTCCAGAACATAGCATTTCTCTTGCTTGCTATCCTTGCTTACAGAAAAATCCCACTTATCTTGATAAAATTTTTCAACGCTTTTAAAATCATATTTCATATAAATCCAAATTTAATTACAGTTCATATGGGAGAGCGGGTCAATTGCTTGGCCATTATGCCGCATAGTAAAGCATATCTGCGGATTTTTGTCTTGTGTACTTGACTTACCTGCAGACCCAATTACTTGGCCCTGTGTAACTTTATCACCGATTTCAACATGTATATTTTTTAAATAGGAGTAGACAGTTGTATAATTATCTTTGTGTTCCACAATAATTAAATTTCCATACCACCTGAGTCCTTTACCTACATATATAACTTTACCTGGTGCAGAAGCAATTACATTTGTACCATTTTGAGCAGCAATTTTTACACCATCCTTACACATCTCATCAGAAGAAGTAGCTGTACCTTTAACTGGCATTACAAACTTACAATTTACCTCGTCGATTTCCACGTTTTTCGTATTGTTGCTATCTTTATATATCTTACTTATGATGACTTTTCTATTTTCTTTTTTAAGCGCAGGGTCAACAGCTTTTTTCACTAAGTGGTATTCTCTTGTGTATTCCAGATCTCTTTTTCCATAAAATTCTTCGCCTTTAAGCAATACAGGTGCAGGTTTTTGTAGGCCACAACTCACTAAAACCACCGATAATATAAAAAACGAGACTATGTGCCACATAAATTTAGCTTTTGATCTTGATATAATAACATAACTATTAAGATAATAAGAATAAATCATCAGCTTACGTCTCTTTTGCACAGTTCCAGAGTATGATGGATGAGAAATTGCCATCAAAGAGGATTTAGTGTTTTTTATTGGAATTTAAAAGAACCCTCTAAGTTTTCTAGCACGGCTTGGGTGTCTTAATTTACGCAATGCCTTTGCTTCTATTTGTCTAATTCTCTCACGCGTCACGTTAAAAATTCTTCCTACTTCTTCCAAAGTATGCTCCTTTCCATCCTTACCAAGACCAAAACGCATTCTTAGAATTCTTTCTTCTTTTGGCGTTAAAGTTGCAAGAACGTTAGTTGTAATACCACGCAAGTCAGCAAGTATTGCAGCATCCTCTGGCTTGGATACTCGTTTATCTTCTATGCAATCACCAAATGTGCTACTATCATCTTTTCCTGTCGGGGCTTCAAGACTTACCGGATCTCTCGCTATTTTCATCACTTTGCGTATTCTTTCAAGCGGCATCAAAAGCTCGGAACTCAACTCTTCTAAAGTGGGCTCTCTTCCCATTTCGTGAGTCATCTTTCTTAATGCCCTGTTGATTTTGCTGATTATTTCTACCATGTGAACTGGTATTCTAACTACTTTAGATTGTTCAGGTATTGCCCTAGTGATTGATTGCCTGACCCACCAAGTTCCATAAGTTGAAAATTTGTATCCACGCTTGTAATCAAATTTGTCTACAGCCTTCATAAGACCAATATTGCCCTCTTGTATCAAATCAAGCAGTGCTAGTCCCCTGTTTGAATATTTTTTCGCGATGGAAACTACTAATCTCAAATTAGCTTTAATCATCTCTTGCTTCGCTTCAGAAACTTCTCGCTCATGTTTCTGCACTCTTTTAATTAGCTCCTTAAACTCTTGTACATCATCTTCTTGTGCATATTGCCTGATATTATTTAAGATACTAGCGATATGCTTAAAATTATCATCTATAAGCTTTACAAATTTATTTTTTAATTTACCTGTAAAATAAGATTGACTCGCATTGGTTTTTAAAAGGCTTATCTCTTTCAGCTCATGCTTTAAAAGCATATCATCATACACTTTGTAGAAGTCGTCTCTATTGATATCGTATTTTCTAGCCTCAGAAATAAGATTAACTTCTTCAAGCATGATACTTCTATTTGTGCTGTAAAGTTCTTGCGTAATCTTAGCAATAGCAGTGTCGCTTAATTTAATTTGTAGCGCTATGGACCATATTTGATTATACAAATCTTCATATCCTAACACCTTAGAGGAATTTCTAGAACTTTGCCTGAGTGCTAATGCTTCATTTGTTAAAGTGATTATCTCATCTAGCGCAACTATAACTTTTGGCAATAAGTCACTTTCCATTTCAAGAATAGAAACATTTAAATTTGCTGAGCTTTCGCTAGTAGCAGTATCTTCTTCGCTGCTTTCATCATCACTGCTCTCTTCATCGCTAACATATCCTTCATCATCGCTGTTACTCTCTTCAGGTACATCGTCTACGCTTACATTAAAATCAGAATTATATATGGACTCTAAGTCTATAATCTCTCTAAGGAGAAGAGCTCCATTACTCAGGTCATCACGCCATGTTTTTATCACTTTTAATGTTATTGACGTTTCAATTATTGCACGGAGCATGTTGTGCTTTTCGGATTCAATTTTTTTTGCTATCTTGATTTCATCTGCCCTTGACAAGAGCTTTACAGTGCTCATGTCCCGTAAATACACTCTTACTGGATCATCATTTTGTACTAAAGTTGTAATAGCGTTTGACGATGTTTCCTCATCATCGAGTTTAGTATCATCACTGGCGGTACTAACATCTTCTTCTTCCTCATCACTACTTTCAAGTATATTGACTCCAGAATCTTGTAATAAAGATATAGTATTATCTATAAAGTCAGATGAAAAATTTTCGTCTGATAATGTATCATTTATATCATCAAAAGTGATAAACCCTCCTTTTTTTATACTTTTTGTTACAAGGTCTTTAATAATTTTTTTCTCATCTTGCGTTTCATTAACAGTTGACATTATTACCTTTATAGTTTAAAATTTTATTTCTTATTAACAAATAAATCCACAATAAGCAAGCCTATAATTTGTTGTGTCTATTTGTTACTTCATATAATTTAATATATTGTTAATTCACATACGCTTATCTTGATGATCCACAGTGGTTTCATCAATTGCACCATATTTCTCCTCTATTTTTACTGCTATAGAAAGCCCAACTGAAAATGTTGCAATTCCAACTACTATGGCAGTAAGCATTAAAACATGCGGTATAGGGTTGCTATATAAATAAAAATTAGGAACCACTATTGGAGGCAAGGAACTTTTTATGTAACCCAAAGATATGTAGAATAACAAAACAGATGCTTGAAAAATACTTACCCCTATCATTTTTTTGATCAAATTTTTGTCATTTATGATAATATACAAGCCTAGCACCATTAATATAATAATAGTTATATAATTAAATAAAGTCATTACTTTTTTCTACGAGCAAAATCTATATATATAATTAACATGGAAGAGCAAACAGTAAATGCTACACCCAATTCTACTAAAAAAATGCCTAATTTTTGACCAGCACTATTACTAGATGACAATATATCATAAGATAAAAAATTCTGGCCAAGCAAAATTGTTGCAACACCCGTTCCGCCATAAATTAAAATACCAAGCACGTTAGTAACCTTGATTACAGAATAAGGTATTGCTTTTAGAGTGGCAGATACACCAAATAGCATTGAATATAATATTATTCCCGAAGCAATAATTATTCCTGCCTGAAACCCACCACCTGGAGTATAGTCACCATGGAATTGTATATATAAACCAAATAAAATGATAAAAGGTACCATTAGGAATGTGACTGCGTTGAGCACCGGATCCTTAATCATGAGACTTCCTTGAAACTCTACTTCTACCCGCAACAGCGCTTTCTTCTTCTTTTAGTATTAATGTGATGCAAAGTGCGGCAGTAAACACCACTACAGTTTCTCCAAATGTATCATAACCACGAAAGCTTGCTAAAACAGCAGTTACTATATTTGGTATACCAGCAATTTTTTCGGTATTTTCCACATAATAAGGTGCAACATGCAGGTGAATTGGAGCATTATGATCACCGAAATCTGGTAATTGAATCATGAAATGAGACAAACACACAGATAAAAACAACATAAAAAAAAGTGTTATATAGTTGTGAGATAAATTTACTTTATGATTTTTTATCAAAGAAAGAGCTGCAAATGTAAATACTGTGCTGAGCCCTGCACCAACAGAAGCTTCAGTAATTGCAACATCTGGTGCGTTCATAATTAAATATATCAGTGCAATAAGGGAACTAAATGCACACATCAGAACAGCGCTTACAACTAGGTGTCTTGACAAGACTATGAAAACAGTTACTACTAGCAACAGAGAAAGCAGCGCTACATTTAATATTTCCAACATCTTAGCCTTTTTTATCAGTGTTGTCCTTGCTTTTATAATAAGTGCGTGCTAAAACATAACTATTAGTTGAATTAGCAACCCATATTATAAGAATTAATAGTATTATTTTGATAGTATTTACTGAAAATTCATTCTGCAAAGCAAAACCAATTAATAACAGCATTGCACCGCTAGAATCTGTAATACCTGCTGCATGTAATCTAGTATAGAAATCGGGAAACCTAATTACCCCTATATTTGAAATAACTATCAAGCAAATACCTAAAAATATAAAAATAGATCCTACCATAAATTATCAAGACAACATTAATCTCATTAGCGATATAGTCGATATAAAGCTAACACTAGCGTATAATAGTGCTATATCAATTAAAAAGAAACTGTTTAGAGTTATTGCAATTGCTGTTATTAATAGGACTACTTGCGTTGAAAAATTGTTAAATGCTACAACTTTATTGTATATATCACTTGAATTAGAGACTATACGGTAGAGCATTATACTTATACAAATCAATAGAATATAGATAGTAATATTGATCATTTACATAACTTCAGCAATATTCTAAACAACAACTTGATTTACTCTTCATCGCCATCCTGATCGTCTATTTCACTATCGATTTCATCATCCATCTCTTCATCTTCAGTGTCAATGGTTTCTTGATCAGGTTCTACATTAAATTGATCATTAGAAAAATTTAGTAATTTTTCTAACTTACTTGCATCACTGCTATAAACGTTACTAGTATTTCCTTTCATATATTCTTTGCACCTACCAACCAAAAGGCCAAACAATTCCTCAACATCAACCTGTTTCTCTGCTATTTCATACAAGGAAATTATGGTATTTTTATGACCTTTGAATCTAGTTACTTGAGTTGGATTGCTCGCACCAGTATTCAAATCATGTGTCCTTTGACTTGCCAAGAGAGATAATTTAAAACGATTACTAACTTGTTCTATACACTTCTCTACAATAGACTCAGCCATAAAATAATACCTTAATAAATTTCATATTATATCACAAAAAATAGTGTGTCAATCCTGTATCTATTCGGATTCGACTTTGTGTTTAAATTTTTCTGCTTCAAATTTTGCCGATTCGCTTTCTTTCATCGTGATTATTATTTCATGATCAAGCTTTTTTAGAAATGACAACAATCGTTCTAGAGAAAAACCATCGATTTTACCATTTTTAATTTGCGACACCTTTGGCTGATCAATACCTAGTATTTCAGCTGCATGAGACTGAGTCCAATTATACTTTTCTATAAAGCTATTTATTATATCAATCAATCTTCTTTTTATTTCTGTACTATCTAAGCTGTTCAGCGATATTATTTCCATAATCTTTCCTCAATATACTCACATATCAATTAATTTTGTTAAATATCTTAAATATAATATTTAACATACTAAAACATTAATGCCGTCTAACCCGTTGTTAAATCATACGACATTCACATTCAAAATTTTAGGTCAGTCATATGTTGACATTTTCATCAATTTTCTAGTAATGTTAAATTATATTTTATCTAAAAAAATCATTCATAGCAAGAACAAGTTGCAATTACAAGACTTAAAATATAAAGATAATCGTTTTTAAAGTTCATCTTACATAAGAAATTAATAGCTCTATATCTTAATAGAGGTGTTTATTTAAGTTTTTAAAATTTCTATTTCAGCAAGAATAATTTTATTTTATATATCATATTTGAAATGTAGAGCAAATACTTGTTGCTTTTTCGCTGAAACACTATTTTTATTTAGTAAGTAAAGCTATGTTGAATACGATGGAAAAAAAAGATGTTGCTGTGATTATGGGCAGTGAATCAGATTATAACACTATGGTTCATACTACTCATATGTTGAAGGCATTAGAAATTTCGCATGATATGTTTATAATATCTGCACACAGAACCCCGGAAAGACTTTTTCAATTTGCTAAATCTGCGCAAGAAAAAGGTTTTAAGGTTATAATAGCTGGTGCAGGAGGAGCAGCCCATTTACCTGGTATGGTTGCGTCACTCACTTGTTTGCCTGTTATAGGCGTTCCTGTGCATAGTAAACAATTAAATGGTTTGGATAGTCTATTATCTATAGTTCAAATGCCAAAGGGTGTTCCTGTTGCAACCATGTCTATAGGAGAAAGTGGAGCATACAATGCTGCAATTACTGCTGCATCTATATTGTCAATTTCCAGTAGTGAAATTGCAGGCAGATTAAAAGCCTGGAGAGAAAATCAGACTGAAGCAGTAAAAGAAAAACCAACTTTATTATGACAATTATTCTTCTGGATACAAAAACTATAAACCGCATAGCAGCGGGGGAAGTAGTAGAAAGACCAGCAAGTGTAGTAAAGGAATTAGTAGAAAATGCCATTGATGCAAAAAGCACAGAAATAGAAATCAAAATAGAGAGCGGTGGGCGTAACCTTATTACAATAATAGACGATGGTAACGGAATAGGGAAGGGTGATTTAGAACTTGCATTTATGCGCCACGCTACTTCAAAATTAAGTGACAATGAATTAATAGAGATAAAGTACCTTGGATTTAGAGGAGAGGCTTTACCTTCAATTGCTGCAGTAAGTAGAATGAAATTGTCGTCCAAAGCAAGCGGAGCAGATGAAGTGTGGTCTATCAGCTATGAGGGTGGAGAAAAAATAGGGGAAATAACTCCTTGTTCTTTGTCGCAAGGCACACAGATTGAAGTGAGAGATTTATTTTTTGCTACTCCAAATAGGCTAAAATTTCTAAAAACTGAAAGAGCAGAAACCCAAAGCATTGTTGACATAATAAACAACTTAGCAATGATCAATCCTCACATAGGATTTACTCTAACTTCAGGTAATAAAAAACTCTTAAGATATGCTAAGCAGGTTTCGTTATTTAATAGGCTCTGTGAAATAGAAGAGGAATTTCATGGCAATTCTTTAGAGATTTGTGAAGAAGAAGATGGTATTAAGCTTATTGGACATATCTGCAAACCAACTGTCAATCGTGGTAAATCCACTATGATATATACATTTGTTAACAATAGGCCGATCAAGGATAACTTACTAATTGGCGCAATTAGATATGCATATCACGATTTCATTCCAAATGGCAGGTACCCTTTTGCAGCGTTGCACCTCAAAATACCTCATGATCAAGTAGATGTAAACGTACATCCAAATAAATCAGAAGTAAGATTTCAGAATAAGAAGCTTATATACGAAATAGTAAGAAGGGGACTGATTAAGGCATTATCAGCTAGAATAGGTGCAGCCCACCTTGATGTAATTCCAACATATGACTCTCAGATAACAGATAAGGATACAATGCTAGATTCTTTTGATGAGCCCAGTATTAAAAAGGAATTTTATGAAAAAAGACCAAGCTCTTTTGAAAATCAATTAATGAAAGAATTTGCCTCTCCGAATGCAAAAGCACAAAATTTATCAGAACAGTTAAAACCCTATGACTATTCCTTTATGCAGGAATCTTCAGCACAATTGGTGTTAGAAAAAGAGACATCAGAGCAAGTCAAATTGATAAAGGATCACCCACTTGGATTTGCACGCTGTCAAGTCTTTGATACCTATATTATTGCAGAAGTAAGAGATAAATTAATTATAGTTGACCAGCATGCAGCGCATGAGAGGTTGGTGTATGAACGTTTAAAACAAAAATCAAACATTGCTAGGCAAAAACTGCTTATTCCTGAAGTAGTTGAAATCAAAAACCAGGCTGGTATGGAGATGATAGAAATTTATAAAGACAAACTTTTTGACATGGGTTTTGATATTGAGATTAAGTCAGAAAGTGCACTGATAGTTAAAGAAATTCCTGCAATTCTTGGAACAATAGATGTAAAAGAGATAATACTGGACATAGTGGATAGGTTACTCGAGATAGAAGACACATTACCTGTAGAAGATAAAATAAACAAAATATTGGCAACTATTTCATGTCATGGATCGATCAGGGCAGGCAGAAAAATGCGATTAGAAGAAATGAATGCGCTACTTAAGCAAATGGAGGAAACACCATATTCTGGGCAATGTAACCATGGAAGACCAACTTATATAGAAATGAAATTGAGCGATATTGAGAAATTGTTTGAAAGAAGGTAGCTTTAACACTAGCTCACCTGGGTATTATACATCTAATTATAAAATAGAAAAATGGAAGTTTTTTTGCTACTATTGAATAATAGAATAGAAAATATGGGACTATAGCTCAGCAGGATAGAGCGTTGGATTCCTAATCCGAAGGCCGTGCGTTCGAATCGCACTAGTCCCACCAGTATCCTTTCACGGAATATTTTCCAACTAAGCAGGAATCAGGACTTTGCGCAAACTTCCACATCATATCTTCAGAACGTAGAATATTGGTAGCCATGATTTGTAAACTACTTTCTTATACCTTGAAGGGTTACGCTTAACTAGACGTTTCCATAGTTTGTGTTGTGAGCTCCGCAGTTTCTTTTGCTAATTTAGCTATGTTACCACCAGTTCCAATAAATAATACTACGTCACCGGAATTTGTAAAATCATCAATAAAACGTGAAATGACTGAAGAATCATTCATAATTTTTACATTATCAAAGCCATTACTTATTAAAGCTTTTTGTATATCATCAATACCATAACCTGGAATAAATTTATCTTCTGGTGGGTGAACTGTGGTAAGAATTAAATGATCAAACATCATGAAAATTCGTATAAATTCATCAAAAAAATTACGAATGCGGGCAAAGCGAAGTGGCTCGATAATTCCGATGATTTTCCCTTTAGTAATTGAATGTGCGGCAGTGAGAGTTGCCTGTATTTCATTTGGATGATGTGCATAATCCTCAATTAACTTTACACCTTTAACATTGGCAATTAAAGAAAACCTTCTTGCTACTCCTTTGAATTCAAAAAGACCTTTTTTGATATCTTCTTCACTGATTCCTAGTTTTACTGCAACTGATATTGCAGCTAAAGCATTACCTACTTTATGCAGTCCTATTGCATTGGACAATATTACATCTTTTATAATTCTGGATCCCAGTGTCACGCACTGGGATGACAGGGAGAAGTGGGATGACAGAGAGGAAGAATCAGTTTGTGTACTTTCAGGTCCTAGTGTCACGCACTGGGATGACAGAGAGAAGTGGGATGACAGAGATGAAGAATCAATTTGTGTACTTTCAGATCCCAGTGTCACGCATTGGGATGACACCTGAGAGCGTTCCTTTCCTGTCATCTGAGTAGCTGACACTGGGATCCAGTCATTTCGACATTCATTCATACTGCAATTATCAATCAACACGTCAAATTCTATGCTATTGGTATGTTGTGTAATGTTAATAGCTCTAATGTTACTTGTTTTGGTGTCATTTGAGTAGCTGACACTGGAATCCATATCTTTATCTTTTTCCTGGATCCCAGTGTCAGCTACTTGGATGACAGAGTGAGGATTGTTGCTGCCCTCAAACCCAAATGTCATAGCATTATTTTCATCATAGTTAATATCTACAGAGCCCGGCAGAACTGCGAAGTCTGCTTTATTTATAAATTGAGAAAATGCTTCCTTGATATCATCAAACGTGCCATAATGGTCAATATGATCATCGTTAATGCTTGTTATTACAGCGATGTTTGCAGGAATTTTTAGCATAGTTCCATCTGACTCATCAGCTTCAATTAAAAAAATGTTACCCTTTCCGACTTTTGCATTGCTCTGATATGAATTTAGTATTCCTCCCACAATGACAGTTGCATCGATTCCCACATTTGTGTCATTCCAGTGCGTGACACTGGAATCTAAATCCTTTTTCTGAACCTCATTATCAAGTGCTTGGGTAACAGAAGGTGGTCTATTAGAATAATCAAAAATGGAAGCAATCATTGCCGTTGTTGTTGTCTTTCCACTTGAACCTGATACTGCTATTACATATTTATTTTTTAAAAGCTTAGCAAGGATGTCTGATCTGTGCAAAATGGTTTTATTGTTATTTTTTGCTGCAACTAATTCCACATTATCAGATTTTATTGCAGAGGAATATACAACTATTTGAGCTTGGTTAATATTCTGAGCACTGTGACCAATATACACTTCTATCCCAAGCTTTTTTAACCTATTTGTGTTATTATTTGAATGTGCATCACTACCTTGCACTTTATAGTTAGAATGGTGAAGGATTTCAGCAATAGCGCTCATTCCGATTCCACCTATGCCAATAATGTGAATTATTTCAGTGTTGCTCATCTTTACGAATTTACTTTATTACTGAGTTTATTATACTCTAAAGTCCTATAATAATGAATCTTTTTACCTAAAAAATGACAGGAAAGTTAGTATTTTTATGCCTAATGTTCGCTTTAATGAGTGGATGCACTTTTCACAATAAAAGTCACCATAAAGCAGGTCATTATAAAATTGGTAGCAGTTATAAAGTCTATGGTATAACTTATCATCCGAAAAATTATGGCAGCTATGAAGAGGTAGGTATAGCATCGTGGTATGGGATAGAAGATCATGACAAACCTACAGCAAATGGTGAAATTTTTGATCGCCACTCAGTAAGTGCGGCACACAAAACATTGCCGTTACCTTGTTTCGTACTTGTAACCAATCTAAAAAACGGAAAAAAACTTGTTGTAAGGGTTAACGATAGAGGACCATTTTTTCAGGATAGAATAATAGACCTATCAGAAGAAGCAGCAAGAATTTTGGATTTTCATGAAGAAGGACTCACAAGAGTAAAAATAAAATACTTGAAAAAAAAGTCGGAACAGTTAGTTAAAAAAAATCCGCATTATAAAAAACAGTATGAAAGAGCAATACAAGAGCGCCACCCTAAAAAAACCACCACAGAAAGTAAAGGGTATATTGCATCTTTTAAAAATGCGCATGCCGCTAAATTGACAGCATCAAAGCTCCGTAGCCAGGGGATGAAAAATGTCAGGTTGCTGTTTAAAGATAATCAGTATTCTGTAAAAGTGAGCTGAACAAGAAATATAAATGTTTTATATCAGTTATGATATATTTAATAATTATCATATATAATTAAGCATATTTAGAATTAATGGAGTAAAATATGGCCCTTAGTGAAGAAGAAAATTTCAGAAAGAAGCTGCTGGAGATTGTATCTGAAGCAAACATTGCAATACTTGAGGCTAACAAAGATGAAGAAATTAATAACGACATAACGCATTCAATTAATAAGAGTATAGATCAAGTGAATTTAAAAGATATTGATCTAACAGTTGAAGATTTGGAAGAAATGAAAGAAGAATTAATACAGATTATTGGTTATAAAAATGATGGGCAACCTGATGGGCAACCTGATGGGCAACCTAAGGGTATTTTTAAGCTAGAAGAAAAATTAGAAGAAGCATTAAAAAGAATGAGCGATAAGAAAAAAGAAAATAATAAACTTAGAGAATATCTTAGAGAGGTACTAGCAGCCATCACAATATTTTTACCACAGGAAAAAAGGGAATCCACTCAAGTTCTATTAACAAAAATTGACGAAATTCAAGCTAGTGCATACAAAATTAATCTAGGAGGTTTAAAACAGAGCGACAATTTAGAAAAAATAAAAGAAGAAATCATAGACAGAATAAAGGGGCAAAAAATAGGGGATATTAACGCAGACACCATAAAGGAAGCATTAAAGGCAGTGCAGAGTTATGCAGAAATAAAGGGAACGCCGGTTGAATATGATATAAATAAAACCATGCTAGATAGATTTGGTGATCACTTCAAAACACTCCCTAGAGAGGAGAAGAATGTTATAATTGCCGCTGCCATCATGGCTTCCCCTATTATTGCTATACTTTTGGCAGTTTATTATTCATCTATTCTACTATTCAGACTTATAGAGAATGTAGAGAGAGCAGCTATAGAATTTAGTGAAGAAGCAGTTCATCATTTTAGGGATGCTGCTAGCGCTGCAAAGTTTTGGGCTGATACTCAAATTGATAAACTTATGAAAAATGTAGATGGTGAGGGTAATATTATCTATCGTGGTTTTGAGCAAATCACATATGGAGTTTTAGATGAGGCAAAAATATTTGCAGACACGTATAAAGCAAACCCATTTATAATTAACGCTCTAATAGAAAAAATGGGAAACGATGTCTTTCTAAGAGTAGAACGTGGGGCAGGGAAAGTTGATGTTCTAAAATCAGATTGCCAAAAATTCCATGGAAAAGCTATGAGAAAACTGGATCGTGATGGCCCTCCATTTCTTTCATTACTTAATAAACTTTCATGCGTAGTAGTGACAGATGAAGGGAAATTATGGAAAGAATTAGAAGACAGAGCGGAGAAAATGAAGCAAAACGCTGAAGCAAAAGCACAAACAGCTGCACCAGAAAAGCCAGGAGCTGAAAAAGCGACAGAAGCTGCACCACCGTCATACATTGAAGCAACAATGCCAAAAACTACAGAAGGACCAGAAACTGACCTAAAGGGTACTGGTGCTATAAGACCTCCAGGAACAGGAAAATCAAAGACATAATAGCTAAACATATTTATGTTGCAGTTACAACGCCTCACCCATTTAAAACAAAATCCAATGTCACTTCACGCCAAATGTGGTGGTGCTGAGTAGGTAGATTAGTGATAGGGCTACATTTATATACTGCACGCATTGCACTATCTGCTATTGATCTGAAAAGCGGATTATTTCGATAAGAGCTACTATCTGCTACATCTGCCATAACTATCTCGCCTTGACTGGATAATAACAAATTAATCTTTATACTGAAATTTTCTTTGTAAGCTAGGCCTTCAGGAATGCTCCAGCATTTCGTAAGCTTATCCCTTATGGAATTAATAATTTCTGCTACAACTAATTCATCCTTTTTATCTTTTATGTTTTCTTCGCTTCTTACTTCATTTTTTATTTCCATAGGCTTTATAATATCTTTTGGTTTGTTATAAACACCATTTTTTCTCTTTGGCATAGGAATGACTTTTTCACTTTTTTCTTGCACTTCAATAATTTGTCTTGGTTTATATCTTTGCTCCACATCAAAGTGCTGGGCTACTTCCTTTTTCCTTTGTGGTACAGGAATAAATTCTTCTACTGGCGTGTTATTCGTTTTCGAAGGCAATGAAAAAAATATAAAACAAAATAAGGATAAAAAAAGCACAGAGTTAGAACAGAAAAAACGCATATGAGAACAGTCTATTTTATTGGGTTAAAGCTAATATTGCATGTAAAGTCAATATATTTTAGCATCTTCCCTGTCATTCCAGTGTCATGCAAGTAACACTTCTCCTCTCATTCAAGTGGCCAACCTTTTGTCATCCCAGTGCTTTCTTTCTTGTCATCCCTGTAAAGGTCAACTAATTCATTGACAAATTTTGCAAAAAGCTCAAAGGAGTAATACCTCCAAGAGCTTGATGCGGCCTGTGTTCATTGTAATAAATTAAATATCTAAACAATTCATCCTTAAATTCTTGAACGGTCTCAAACGTTGTTCCCTCAATCAAATCATCATTTAAAGTCCGCCAAAAGCGCTCTACTTTTCCATTTGTTTGTGGTCTATATGGCCTTGTATATAAATGCTTTAAGCCAATTTCAACTAACATTCTTTCAAATGGATGTCCATCCAAATTACTTCTTGATGCAAACTCTGGTCCATTGTCTGTCATTACTTCTTTGAACTGAATACTGTAACTTTGCTTTATATAATTAAAACATCTGAGCACTGCAAACATTACATTCAGACTCTGAATATTTTCTAAAACTTCTGCCCATGCTATACGGCTTGCATCGTCTATTACACACACTAAATAGTATCTTTTGCTCTCATTTATTATCATATCTTTACTCAAATAATGACAGTCTATATGTGCCAATTCTCCAGCTTTTTCCCTGATTATCTTTCTCTTCACCTCTTTTTCTTTTGTGCTCAACTTATTCATGCCGGCTCTCTTAATAATATTATATATACCAGATGGAGAAGGTGTTTTGTTGCCCAACTTTTTTGCTAGTATAGCACAAATTTCATATTTATTTATCCCTTTTTTCCGCTCCTCTATAACTGCTTTTTCTATTTCAATATCTGTTCTTCTACTTTCCCATCTTGGACCTCTTTTTCTTGGTAAAAACTCTTTTTCTAATCCGCTATTTCTATACCTATTATAATATTTACAGAATGTTTGTCTGTTGATTCCATTAGCGTGATAAAAATCGCCTACAAATCTATAAAATGGATGCTTTTTTGCCTTTGTTTGCTCATATTCTTTGATCAAAAATCTCCATTTACTTTGGTAATTTCTCTCTAAAGTTTTATCTTCTGTGTTTCTTCTCATACCTAACTCCCTCAAAAATGTTTCTTTTATCTTAACATTTTTGTCATCGAATTAGTTGACCTTTACAATCCCAGTGCTTCGACACTGGGATCTCTCTTAATTTCATAACATAAATCATATCAATTTTGGTTTTCTCTTGCAGCTAAGTTGACCTTCCATTGCAAGTATATAAATATCATAATTTTCCATAAAACTTAGATCCCAGTGTCACGCACTGGGATGACAAGGGAATGGGCTACTTGGATTACGAGGGAAGGGCTACTTCGATGACAACTTCTTGTTTTTAAAAATTATTTAAATATTACTGATTCTATTCGGTGAACCTTATTTATATAAGCATAGCTGTTAAGTATTGGACGTATTAATATATTTTGGTATTAAAAAACATCCAACAAGTAATGTTATTAATGGAATGCACCATAGAATATACGTGCTAGACCTGATAGGTGGGGTGATTATAATTGAATCACCGTAAGAGCTTTTTAACTCTGAAATTATTTCTTTGTTAGTAGCTCCATCCATGATTTTTTTACGAATTATTTTGCGCATATCATACGCAAGCTGAGATTGAGATTCAGACAATGATTCACCAGAACATATAGGACATTTTATTATCTCAAATAAATTAGTTGCACGCTTTTCCATATTCTTATCTGGAAGTTTATCATCCAAGGTAAAAGCGTTGATATTTAAATGAAAAACCAATAGTACAAATATACTAATTGCTACTTTGATCATTTAGTAGTTTAGTAATCTTACTTAATTTATCCATAAAATCAGCAGTGGATAATTTTCCAATAAAGCCCGACCCTATATCATCATCATATCTTATTGTGAACTGAATGGCAGTATCATCTGTTTTTTCTGATAAGGAAGGTATGAATTTCTCAAACGCACTTGAAGCTTTTGGGTAACTTTTTGAAAACTCTTCACCAGTTAAAAATGAGATTAATTCCTTATAATTTGATATATCCACATTGATCTTGCCTTTAAATGAAGATGTAGCCAAATTGTAATTATTTATCCTACCATCTGCAGTGAGAGAAAAAATAGGTTCTTCAAGAGATCTGCTACTCTGAATTAAAAATTTTTCCATATTAAAATTAATTCTGGAAGATGAAACCTCATTTACAAATTCATAATCAAACTTTGTATCAATACTTAGGTAGTTTTCAGGACTTGCAGCATTTTTATATCGATAAATGTAAAAATCAAATCCTAGTTTAGCATTTGCATCAAGCGCTTTGTTGAAATTAAATTCTATATAATTACTTCTATCATTAACTTCAGTTGCGATACTTTTTTGATTTTCTGAATTGGATGAAATGTCACATTGCAAACCGTAGTCTTCATAACGAAGCGTATTTATATAGTCTATTACGGTATTATTTCCATCAAAGCGTAGCGAAGACGGTAAATCGTTTAGCTTAACAATAAAGCGACTGTTATCGTTTATATTGCATTTTATGCTCTTTTTTTCATCGCTGTGATCAGCAATATTGATTTCATTACTTGGTATATAAATGTATACTGACTTATCGAATAATCTATTTTTTACAAGCAAAGCTTCAGATGAAACAGTTAACTGCTCATTAGAGATTTTTGGGTTCGTAATACGAAAAACAAAACTAAAAGGAAATCCACTAAAATCGTACGACACATCAAATTTTTCGTCATTAATGTAAGAGATTGTTTCAACTAGGAGGTTTTTTGCCTTCCATGCAGAAAAATACCAAAAACCACTATATGCTGTGGGAATAAATAAAAATAAAGAGACGATAATATAGATAAAAATCTTACGCATAGCTAATCATTCCCTTGTTTATCCAGTGATATATTTCTTGTACCTCTTGGTATATTAACACACAAACCATCAATATCTTTTGTTATTTTGATTTGACACCCTAGTCTTGATGTCTCTGTTAAGCCAAAAGCTAGATCTAACATATCATTTTCCTCATCAGATATAGGATTATGCGTTTCTACAGCATTATAAAATTCTGGATCGACAATTACATGGCATGTAGAACAAGCAAGAGAGCCTTCACATGCACCTTCAAGTAAGTCTGGTTCACTTCTATGAGCTAAATTAAGCAGAGTTTCACCCTCTGCAGCTTCATAGATTTTCTTACTCCCATCGGGCAAAATAAAAGTAACAGATGGCATATTATTTCCTTATTAAAATCCTTACTAACTTTCCTATATACTACAGGTAATAATTAACATTTGCAAATTCTTTACATTAGCACTATTCACAATTTATACAACATTTCAAAATAAATCATGCAACTGAATAAATATAAAAATCAAAGCGTTGCAGTTTTTGGTCTTGGTAAGACAGGATTATCTGCTATTAATGCCCTAATAAACAGCGGAGCAAAAGTGTATGCGTGGGATGACAATGAAGAGCAAATAGCAAACACAAAAGGAATATATAAAGAGTGCAACTTTATTCATCCAAAAGAATATAATTGGCAAGAGATAGTAGCATTGATTTTAAGCCCTGGAGTGCCGCTTGTATACCCAAAACCTCATTGGATAGTGAAACTTGCAAGAAGTTTTGATTGTAAAATAAAATCAGACATTGAGCTATTTCTAGAGGCTAAAGCAACAAACCAGAAAGTGGTAGGTATCACTGGCACAAATGGTAAATCAACCACTACGTCGCTAATAGGGCACATATTAAAATTCGTCGGAAAAAAGGTGGACGTTGGAGGCAATTTAGGCATTCCAGTTTTGAACCTAAACATAGATGCTGAGATTTATGTAATCGAACTTTCCTCTTTTCAATTGGAGCTGCTGAACATGCATACTGTCATCCCAGTGCTTCGACACTGGGATCCAGAAAAAAAGGTATGGATTCCAGTGTCACGCACTGGAATGACAGAGATTGATATTTCAGTATTACTCAATATCACACCAGATCACATAGATAGGCATGGAAGTATGGAGAATTATATAGCAGCTAAATTAAAACTGATAAACGGTAGTAAAATAGCAGTGATAGGATGTGATAATGAAATTACTTCTGGCATATTTAATGATTTTACCGGAGATAAAGTTCCAATATCAGGGAGAGCTTTTTTGGAAGAACACTTTTCGGTGTTATCCCAGTGCATGACTACTCAGATCCAGCTAAGCGATACAAAAATAAATTTAACTTCCAATGCAGAAAATATAGCTGCTGCATACGCCGTGTGTAAGTTACTTGGAATAGATAGCAGCACCATTATTAATGGAATTAAATCTTTTCCAGGACTAAAACATAGAAATGAGCTGCTTGGTAAAATAAAAAATGTATTGTTTGTAAATGACAGCAAAGCAACTAATGCTGAATCAAGTGAAAAAGCGATCTTATCTTACGATAACATATATTGGATTGCTGGTGGAAGAAGTAAAGAGGGTGGTATAGAATCACTGAGCAAGCATTTTCCAAGAATTAAGAAAGCATTTTTAATCGGAGAGTCAACTGAAGCTTTTGCAGCTACTCTGAAAAATAAAGTGGATTTTGTAGAGTGTGGCAATCTGAAAAATGCGTTTGAATTAGCTTGCGGGGAGGCCTTTAATAGCAAAGAGGAAATAACAATATTACTTTCTCCAGCATGTGCTTCTTTTGATCAATGGACAAATTTTGAAGAGCGTGGTGAAGCTTTTCGCAAGATGTTTGAAAAATTAAAGGATTCATTTACAATTACAGATGCTATTTAGTCAAATGTTGCTATGGAACAAGATGAAATCAAATTAATAGTAGATAATCTAATCAGGGTTATTCCATTTGAAGGAATAAGTGATGATACACTATTAAAAGTGTGCACAGATCTTAATTTGGCCAATAGTTTTTGTAAATTTCAAAATGGGATATATAGCGCTTTGGACTATATAGCAGAGGATTTGAATAACGCAATGGAAACGGAGCTGAAAAACTCTAATTTAGAAGATATGAAAGTGCGTGAACGGATAAAATTTGCAATTCACATACGTCTCTCGAATTATGTCAAACTGCCAAACTATAGAGAATTTCTAAAAAATATTTTGTTATTCTCTGTGCTGCCAAAAAATACATATTTTTCTAGTAAACTTTTATATAAGACTGTTAGCGCAGTTTGGTACGGCATCTACGATCAATCAACAGACTTTAATTATTATACAAAACGAGGAATATTGGCTGGTGTATACTTAAGTACAATAATTTTCTTTATTAATGATTATTCAGAAGATTTCACAGACACACTATCATTTCTTGATAGACGTATCAATAATGTCATGACATTTGAAAAATTTAAGGTTCGTTTAAAAGGAATTATAGGAAATTTCTTATAGGATTCTTATTAATATCCATACATTTCTATACTATTTCGTTTTCTCATCTTCTGTAGGCTCTTCTTGTCCAGCAACTTCTCCACCAATCTCTTTTATTTTTAATATCAATGACTCTGGTATATACATGTCAATTACATCCTCTATTTTTACAAACAAAGCTTGATAAGAATTCGAATTGATTATCCAATTAGGCAATATGTCCTCTGCTTCTATTTTAGATTGTTCTTCTTTTTTATCATATACTGTGTAGCAATATAAATGCACAGCAAAAAATAGTACATAAGAAAGCAATATACCTCTAAAAATTCCAAGAAAGATTCCAGTAATTCTGTCGATAAATCCTAACCTTATTGGAGAAAGGATGTACATTAACCAATTGTTTATTATTATGAATATAAGATTAAGTATAATAAGTACAGAAACTGCGGAAAGTATATTTAGTGTAACTTTAGAATCAAAATATTTGCTATAATTTATAGTGAAAAAATCATAATGGTTGGCAGTAAGAAAAACTGACAAAAATAAAAACATTAGCGCGCATAATTCTTTTACAAAACCTCGAGTTACCGAGATTATTATACATAAAACAATAATGAAGATAATCAAGCAGTCGAAAAGCATATTTTGTATCTATATGGTTTTGAAGATATAGTAATTATAAATAACAAGATTGTAAAATTAATTGTATTTATGTTGCATAAGTTGGTCTAAATACCTAATGATTATGTCAACTTCTAAATTCAGAAAGTCATTTGCTTTATTATACTGAAAAGTTGTATTTTCCCATGTATAAGGAATTATATTCACTGTAAACTCTTGATTAGTGACTGAATTCACTGTGAGAGAAACTCCGTCCAGTGTTACAGATCCTTTTTTTGCTATAAATTTAATTAATTCCTGTGGACATGATAGCTTGATTTCATGGGAATCTAAATTTTGCTCAATTGTTAAGATTTCTACTACTTTGTCAACATGACCTTGAACCAAATGGCCATCGATTCTATCGCTTAGCCTCATTGCTTGTTCGAGATTTATTTTTTTGTCTATTTTCCATGTGTTTAAGTTGGTAACTTTCATAGTTTCTTGAGACGCTTGAACTGTAAATGTATCGCTCATTATATCAACAACAGTTAAACATACACCAGAACAAGCTATTGAATCTCCTTTGTTTATGGAAGATAAATTCTGCGTTTTAACACGGAAAATTTTATCAGAATCGGAGTTAACGGTAGTGTCTATTATAGTCCCAATGTCTGTGATAATTCCTTTAAACATATAGATAATTTAAAACATCAATCCAATATAAAGGATTTTGTGAATACTAAAAGACTAAGATGCCAATCATTTCTAATACAATAATAAGAAAATTTACAGCTTTTGGCTTGTAATGCAATTACTGAAGTTTGCCATTTATATTAGAAATGCTATATAAGTTATCTTCTTATACACACATCAACTAACTAAACTAAATTTCTGCATTTGATTTACTATTTCCTCAGCTACTTCTTTTATGCTTATGTTTGAGTTTTCTATCTCTATAGCATTTGGTGGTATAAATAAGTCTTTTCTCTTAAATTTTTCTGCGGTATTGCTTGCGCTGGTAAGCCTCCTATTCTCTCTCTGCATTTTTAATTCAATACGCTTTTGTAATGTTGGTAGATTGCACTTGAGAACTATAGGGAGAACTTCCGTATTCATTTTCTCGCTAAGCTTTATTATTGAATTATACATCCTTATATCATGGTCATTATTTTTTATTAGTTCATCAATAAAGATGTAATTTTTTGAGCTTATTGGATAAGCCTCTATTACCTTAAGCATAACTTGAGCAATATCATATATTCTATCTTGGATTTCCTTTTGAACTTGACTACGCTCAAAGGTATTGTCATATATAGAACAAGCGTGAGGATTATTAGATAAGTTGATATTTACAATTAACGCATTTATCATATTTGATAATTCTACTGCAGTAGAAAGCTTACCACTACCTGAAAAACCAATAATGTATACAAAAAATCCTGTTATCTGCTTTTTTGCATTAATATTTACCATATTGTTTTTAATATTAAGATCTACATTTATAATAACATAAAATTTAAGTTTTAGACATCTCAAACCTCATATAAAAGCTATTCTTATAATTAAAATATTATGTAATATAAACATATAAATTCTATTAATTAAGCTATATTTGCTAAATAACTATTACCTATGAAGCAAAATTCAAATTTTAGAGAATATTAATAAATTAACATCTTGTTAATTATACATAGAATTGTGATTTGAGAGCCTAAAAATTATTTTTGTGCACAATATTTTTAATATTAAATTTTGAAAATTTATATGCGCTATTCCACAAATCTAACTCAAATTGGGCACTTATTTTAAATAATTCAAGCATTCTGCTCTTTTCACTTTCTCCTACTTTACTACAGTATTCATCAACTATATTTTCTAAAGTGGTAGATGCGAACTCCATTAGATTACCGCTACAAAAATCAAACCAATCTTTATATCTGTTATTTTTCTTGAATTCATTTTTCATGTTATCAATAACAATCTTATATATAAACATGCATGAGTACAAAACTGTTATAGCCTCATAAGTATTACTATACGAGATTGATAAAAGAAAATTAGTGAAATTGAAGCATTCAAGAGATTTTTCTCCACGATTTATACCATATATGGTAAAATAGTGATTGTGCAAAAATCTGCTCACAGCCATTGATCCTTGAGCCACCTCAGCCAATGAAATAATATTGTGATAATCTTCCATTCTTGATGAAACAATTAACATGGTACGAATATAATCATCTAAAAATAATGTGTCTTGTTGAATATAGAACTTAAAACTCTCTATGTTCAAAGTATTATTCATTAATTCAATATTAAAAGGATGCTCAACTATATCTCTTAAAAGATTTGAACCATAACAACTCTTAATTATGCTACTAAACACTACAGTACCAGCAAGATCATATTAGCTGGAAACAATTTGCCTTCAATGCCCCTTCACTGCAAGATGTATTAGAATAATATATTTCGTTCCAGAACGCTATTTCAAGATCTAACCCATTGCGAAAAAATTCTATCATTCGTTTTCTTTCATCAATACTAGATTTTTTATATAATTTATTCATAATATTAGTTGCATCATCTATCATGCTATTTGCTGCATCGGTGTTAAAGATATCAATCCATTTTTGATATTTGTTACTCGAAACTGTACTACTCTTCACTATATGGCGAGTAATTATTTGATATATACAAAAACATGGATAAGAAGCTGCTAAGCCCTCAGCAACAGTATTATGATATGCAACACGCATAAAAAAATCGGTAAAAGCAGAGCAAGATTTTGACTTTTTGTGGTTATCAGATAAGTCACAATCTGCAAAATGTTCTTGATATAGACCTCTCGTGGCAAATGTTCCTACAGCTATATAAGTTAATTTATCCATAATTTCAGTATCATTAGCTTTAGCTGCAATAATTAATAAAGCACGAGTGCAATCTACCAAATATAAAAAGTCCTGCTGAAGGTAAAATTTAAATTTTTCATAATTTAACGTATCATTCATTAACTCAACATTAAAAGGATGCTCTTTTATTCTTTCAATCAGATCAGATGATTCTTTTACTACTATGTTATAGAATTCTTCTTTCATTATACCCTACACGAACCTCAAAATAAAAATTATTATCAATGTAGTATAATTATTATGTAAATATAATTATACTTTAGATAAGTTAGTATATAAATATTAGACTGTAAATCAAAAACTTTAGCTGACTGGGTTATCTAAAGCCTTTGAAGGCTTTGGAATCATTGTTTATGTTAAATTCTCTACAAAGGTCAGCTGATAAATTCATGTTTTCCCAAGAAAATCCACCATCGTTTTCTAGCTCTTTACCAAAATGCCCATAACAGGCTGTACGTTTATATATAGGACGATCAAGTGCTAAATGCTTGATTATGCCTTTTGTTGATAAATCTATGTTATCTTCTATAAAATTTTTAATCCTTTTTTCATCTACTACACTTGTTCCAAATGTGTCGATGTAGAATGAAGTTGGTTTTGGCATACCAATGGCATAAGAAAGTTGTACAAGAGAGCGTTCAGCTAAACCTGCAAAAACAATATTTTTGGCAAGGTACCTTGCCATATAAGCTGCAGACCTATCAACTTTTGTTGCATCTTTTCCAGAAAACGCCCCACCACCATGCGGTATGTATCCTCCATAAGTATCAACCATGATTTTTCTTCCAGTTAAACCACAATCACCAACTGGTCCACCAATGACAAACCTGCCAGTTGGATTAACTAAAAGATTTTCGTCAGAGCACATCCATCCTTTAGGTAAACATGAAACTATGTAAGGATAAATTATTTCTTTTACTTTTGACTGATCCAAATCTTGCGCGTGCTGTATTGAAACAATAATACTTTCAGCACGGACAGGAAGACCATTCTCATATGCTAAAGTAATTTGTGATTTTGCATCTGGGCCAAGTTTTGGGATTTTTTCTTCCTTCACTGCATTCATAGTATTTTTTAGAATTAAGTGTGCATAGAAAATAGGTGCAGGCATGAGACTTGCTGTTTCTTTTGTAGCATAACCATACATTATGCCCTGATCTCCAGCACCTTGATCGTCCCTATCTATACCAATTGCGATGTCATTTGACTGCTCGTGTAATAGGATATTGACTTTCACTTTTTTCCAGTGAAAGCCGTCATGCTCATAACCAATATCCTTTATTGTGCTACGTACAATACCTTCAATCTCGCTATTTTCAATATTGGGACCACATACTTCTCCTGCTATAATCACATTATCTTTGGTAACTAAAGTCTCTATTGCAGTACGTGACAAAGGATCAGTTGAAAGATATTTATCAAGTATCGAATCTGAAATCTGGTCTGCTACTTTGTCTGGGTGACCAGCTGCAACTGATTCACTGGTTATTAAATTTTTAGATAAACTCATGCTGTAAGTAAAAAATTTTCTACTTATATATCATATAACTTACACGTTTTTTTATCAATCTTTCCTGCCTTGCAATCGTATTCAAATAAAATAACTTGATAAATAAGGCTGAAACAGTAATAACATATTTTTAAATATTGCGGGTTGTTATGGATAAAAGTATTAAGAGCGAAGATTTTATGAACAAAAATGTATTAATGTTTTTTGGAATAGTTACTGCAGGTATAGGATCTGTAGTAGGAGCTCTTGTAGGTTTGGGATTAAGTTTCACAGCTTTATCGCCTCTAATTATAGGTGGAATTGTGGCTAGCATATTTCCAGCCTTTATTGCAGCTTTGGTTATAGGAGCACGTTGTTGTTTTCGTGATGATATTAACAAAGTAAAAAAGCGTGACAATTTTGTCGAGAAACGTGCAATATTAGCTGCTATGCCAATTATTGGTATTATTGTACTTACAGATATTGCAATCGGAGCTAGTATTGCTGCAACTGCAAATGCCATTTTTCCTGGTGTATTTGCAACATGGTGGGCTCTTGCTGCAGGTGCTGTGATCGGAGCTGTTGTGGTACCTGTAACGATAGTTGCAGGACTTGTGGCTTCCAAGATGTTTGGAGACAAAATATATGACTACGCTTGTAATCCAAAGACTTCATTAAAAGATGTTTATATTGGCAAGGAAGAAGAAAGAGGGTATCAGTCAATATAATCCATGCATATTAAATTAGTCACTTATGATAAAGTAGTAAAAATTTAGCTGCACTTCAAACATTTTGAGGTGCGCTACTTAAGATGTTATTTGCTGTTTACAAAAATATTTGCATAATTTGAGTAACATTATTGATAAAAATTAACTATGGAGCTTAATAAAATTGCAGCATCGATTTTACTATCTGGGCTAATCATTATGATAGTTAGTAATGTGGTTGATATGTTATACAATCCAGAGGGGTATAAAATTGAGCACCAAACAATAGTAGCAAGTGGTAGTAGTGAATCTGAGCAGAAGATCGAACAAGTTGCGCTTGATATTGGAACGCTTATGCAGAATGCTAATTTTGATAAAGGAAAATCAGCAGCAAAAAAATGTATAGCTTGTCATAGTTTTGAAAAAGGTGGAGCTAACAAAGTAGGTCCAAACTTATGGAACATAGTTGGCAACAAAAAAGCTCATCTTGGTAATGCATTCAATTATTCAAAAGCAGTGCTAGAAAAAGGTGGCAAATGGGGTTATGAAGAGTTGTTTGCCTTTTTAAAAAGCCCAAAAGGATATATAAAAGGTACGCGTATGGCGTTTGCAGGTATTTCCAATCCGCAAGAAGTTGCAAATTTAGTTAGTTATTTGCGTTCGATGAGTGATAGTCCTGTAGCTTTACCAAAGTAATATACTTCTTGTATAATCAATTTATGGTAAGAATTTTTAGGAGAAATGAAGATGAGCACCACAGAATACTCGAATGTATTTGAGGAGCGCAAGCGAGTTTTAACGCGAAAATTATTATTAGAAAGCAGGTTATAGAGGAAGTATTATGGATTATTGTAAATTATTTGATGAGAATAACGACTACATAGCATATAAAAAGCTGCAAGGAAAAAAAGCTTCTGTAGTTTTTTTTGGTGGTTTTGCATCTAATATGGAAGGGACAAAAGCCACTGCTATTTGCAAATTTTGCCAAGAAAATGATATAGCACTCATATTGTTTGATTATTTTGGTCATGGATGTTCAAGTGGTAATTTTACTGATTACACAATAAGCGATTGGCAAAAAAATTGCGTTAGAGTAGTAAATGAATTAACAAGTGGCAAACAAATAATTATAGGTTCAAGTATGGGAGCGTGGCTCATGCTACTGACAGCCCTTCAATTTCCAGAAAAAATCTCAGCATTAATTGGTATATCATCTGCTCCTGATTTTACTGAAGACTTAATGTCAACGGAGCTATCAAATAAACAAAAAGAGGAGCTAGATTTTAAAGGAGTAATAGATTTTACCTCAGAGCATGATCAAAATTGCACATACAAAATAACTAAAAACTTGATTGAAGATGGTAAAAAAAATCTACTTTTAAATAAAGAGATTATAGATATAAACTGCCCTGTGCGTTTACTGCATAGCATTAATGATAAAGATGTTCCATATAGCGTATCACTTAATTTAGCTGAAAAAATTAGATCACCTGATGTTGAAGTACATTTGATCAAATCAGCAGAGCATAATATGTCCGATAGTCGTTCATTGGAAGTTTTATTTAAGACTATCAGGGAGTTTTTATAAGCTCAGCAGGATAGAGCGTTCCCTACGTCATACCGCTATTAATCAGCAAATCTTACCTGTGTTAGCTATAATTCCTAGAATATTCCAATCTTTTTACACATTCATCTTTACCAAGAATTACCATGATATCAATAATTCCAGGTGCATCCATTATTCCGGTTATAGGGGCACGCAATGAGTGGTAAATATCACTCATTTTAATATCATGTAGCTTTGAAAATTCTTTAATTTTGAAAGAAAGAAAGCTTTTATCCCAGTTATCATTACTAATATTCAAGAAGAGTGATGAAAGTAAGTCTATTGTACTCATGTTAGATATTATAACTTGGTAAGCTTCTTCACTTAAATCAAGTGGCAGATCTTTAATATAAAATTTTGCTAAATTGGGTAATTCGGTTAGGTAATTCGCTCTTTTTTTTAACTCTGTGAGCCCTTGCAATAAATAGTTCTTTTTTATATCACTCAGTTTTAACATCGGAGCAAATGTATTTAAAATATCCAGAATATCCTCATTGCTTGTGTTATTAATATAATGATTATTTAAATGCTCTAATTTTTTAAAATCAAGCCGTGCAGGTGAACGTCCAATACTACTCAAATTAAACCATCCTATTGCTTGTTCATCGCTAATGATCTCATCATTACCATGACTCCAACCGAGTCTCAGCAGGTAATTACGCATCGCTTCTGGCAATATCCCCATTTTTTCGTAGTCACAAATGCTCGTTGCACCATGCCTTTTAGATAGCTTATTCCCATCTTCACCATGTATAAGTGGCACATGTGCAAAGTGTGGAATGTGAAACCCAAGAGCCTGGTATATCAGCAATTGCTTAAAGGTGTTAGTGAGATGATCAGAACCACGTATTATATGAGTTATTCCAGCATCATGATCATCCACAACCACTGCAAAAATATATGTTGGAGTGCTGTCAGAACGCAAGATTACTATATCATCAAGCTGGTCGCTATTTACCTTAATTGGGCCGTATATTTCATCATTAACAATGATTTCCTCTGAATCTGGTACTTTAAAGCGCACAACTGGCTTGACGCTTTTATCAACACTTGCAGTACATTTATGTTTATATATTTTTCCTTCCTCTCTTGCTTTGATTTTTGCTTCTGCAACTTCATCTTGAGGGCAATAGCAGTAATATGCTTTGCCTTGCTCAATCAGGAGATTTGCAACTTCTTTATGCCTTTCTATTCTTTTTGATTGATATACTATTTCTCCATCATAGCCTATGCCAAGCCATTTTAATCCATCTATAATCGCATCAATTGCTTCTTGTGTTGAACGTTTTCTGTCAGTGTCTTCAATACGTAACAAAAATTTACCACCATGATGCTTTGCATAAAGCCAATTAAACAAAGCAGTACGAGCTCCACCAATGTGCAAAAAACCTGTTGGCGATGGAGCAAATCTGGTAACTACATTTACTGCGCTATTATTCGACATCAACTTTTTATAGTTATTATAATGAAAAATAATACCTTCTAGTCCTAAAAATGTCCATTACTGTCTCAAGTGGAATAACCAAAAAGCGTAAGTTACTTGTATATACAAGTAACTTACACCAAACGCTTGTAACGTTTTTTTCTTACTTACCTACTTTGACTAGCAGGAGCTTGATTTTCACCAGAAGCTAGGTGTTGTTCTGGTGGTTTCACGCTTGTTACAGTTGTTTCTGGGTTAATTGTTAGTGTTTCTCCGCTTGCTTGTTGCCGTGGATCTTTTGAAATCAACTCCTTCAAGGTCATATCTTTATCTTTGCTGTAGCCAGTTCTAATTTTTACAGCTGTGTTTTTTTCTAAATCTGCATAATTTAAACCTTCACTTGGGCTACTATAAGTTACTTTACCATCGCTACTAATATCTACAGTGATGCTGAAGTCTTTATCACCTACTTTCCAGTCAAATTTAATTCTACAAGACTGATTGATCACTTCATAAAGCCTCACTCCTTTATCATTTTGCGAGAGACGTACTAGTCTAATGTCTTCTTGAGACACGAACGTAACAGATGTAATTTTCGGAGTACTGTTTTTGAAAACATCGCTAGAAAACAACTTATCAGTTTGCAATTCTCCTTTATCTTCTTTTAGCGATACCCATACTGTAAATGACTTATCTTTCCTTCCTCTTAATCTTGCATTTTCTATAGAGCAATCATCACTTACATAGCGTTTAATTTCTTTTTGAATTGAATCAATAAGCTTTTGAGCGTCTGGATCATTTTTAGCTAAAAAAAGCCCTTTATTCAGATGGTTTGGCCCCTTATCAGCAAGATTCTTTAATGCCTCTTTCAAAGTTATATATTTGTACTCGCGTGTAGCTCTAGTATGAGGTTTGTTAGGATTTTGCTGAGCAATCTGGCTTAGATTTTCAGCTTCGCCTGTCATAATTACGGTTTCATGTGAATTAGTTGAACTATGCATAAAGCCCCCTTAGCTTAAAAAAACATTGGTACTACTAAAGGTATATCATGTCAACACAAGAAAACGGAAATTTAAAGAATTTTTATTATTATTGTAGATCAACTGTAATTGTTACTAAATAGTTTACTCTTGTGTTCTACAACCTAAATACAACATTTAAATCATAGAGTATTCATTTTTATGTGTTACTTTACGTTAACTCAAATTCTTAAGTAGTATATGATAAATAAGTTAAAAAAACTTAAGGCTGGATTCTCCTTAACAGGTCTGCTTGGCCATAGTGATGATATAAATATGCAAGGAATGAAAGGCAAAAAGAAAAAATATCCAAAATTTTTAGATAAAACCTTTGCATGTCTGGATGCAATAATAAGTTTTATTTTAAAGCGTGAAAGTAATAACGTAAATGAAGTTCTTAGCGTAACATGGGGACCATTATTTTTTGGTCTTGTAGTTTTACTTATTTTTTTCGGCATAGGTGGCATTTGGTCTGTTGTAGCTCCAATTGACGGCGCAGTGCATGCAAGCGGAGAAGTTGTTGTGTCTTCAAATAGGAAGATAGTTCAACACTTGGGTGGAGGAATAATCAACAAGATTTTAGTAAAAGAGAGCCAAGCAGTTAAAAAAGATGAACCTTTAGTGTTATTAAGTGATCTCAATGAAAAAGCAAATTTAAGTATTATTAAAGAGAAACTCTTATCGTTTTTAGCAACTGAGGCAAGGCTTATTGCAATCAGAGGAGATGTCGAAATGGTTGAGTTTTCCGATGAGATGAAAAAGTTATTCGATGATGAAGTTGTAGATAAAGTTACCAAAAATCAAATAAAACTATTTGACTCTCAGAGAAAAAGTACACTCGGCAAAACGGATATATTACAGCAACGTATAAAACAGTTACATGATGAATTAGCAGGATTAAATTCTCAATTGGATGCAGCTCACAAGCAATATGATTTAATAAGTGAAGAGCTGGAAACAAAAAGACAGTTGCTTGATAGTGGTCATATAGGTAGGCCGCATATTGTAGCTTTAGAAAAACAGTTTGCTGAGATTGAGGGTAGAGTTGGTCATTATCGAGCTGCAGTATCTCAAGTGCAGCAAAGAATTGGAGAAAATAAATTAGAAATTATAAATATAAAGAATGATTATCAAGAAAGAGCAAACGCTGAACTGAAAGAAGTTAGCACATCTATTGGGGATTTAAAAGAAAGGTTAATGGTTGCCCAGGATTCATTATCGCGCACAGTAATTAAATCACCACAAGATGGGATAGTTACAGATATAAGATACCATACTGAAGGTGGTGTTATACAGTCTGGTGTTCCAATTATGAGCGTAGTGCCATCTGATGATGATCTAATAATAGACGCTAAAATTCAGACTAGAAACATAGAAGAAATATTATCAGCGCAAAAAAAAGATAGTAACATAGTCTCTATTGACGGATTGGAAGGATTAAAAGTTAAAGTGCGTTTAAGTGCTTACAGTGCACGGCGTTTAAGCTTAATTAATGGTATAGTAAGCTATATTTCTCCTGATGCTCTTGACGATCCAAGACTAGGCCGTTATTACTCAGTGCGTGTGGTGATACCAAAACCGGAGCTTGCTCAGTTTAAAAATGTATACCTATACCCTGGCATGCCAGCAGAAGTGTACATAGTTACTCAATCTCGTACTCTTTTGTCATTCTTGTTTACACCTATAATTGCAACAGTTGATAGGTCTTTTATAGAAAGATAAATGTTTACAGAATAGAACATAAACAATTAAAAATAAGAAGTTGCAATTCCAGCGGTTATGCTGGAATTCAGCAACTTTCTTTAAATGGACCATATGACTTGACCATAGGATCTTATTTATTTTTATTCTATATTAAAGAATTTGCTTCAAATATATCATGTATTATGTACGATCCAGATTCTTCCTGATAACTTAATTCAACTCCGTATCTCCTTAAGTGATCATCACTCTTGTCATAGATCGCCAAATCAACAAAATATTCAGAATCATCAACACGCGATTCTTTAACTCTAAAACTTAACCATTGATCTTGACATAATACTATGCCTGCAGTTTCATAACACTCTAATGATTGATATACTTGCTCATCACCAACATAGATTGCAAAACTCATATGACCATCTTGATGTTGATCAATTTTAATATGTTTTTCTTCCTCACTTTGCATTAACTCAGTGAATAAAGATTGAAGTTTTGTTGTTAAACCTTTACCACCACAATTTGTTTCACTCATAAATACTCCTTATATATTAATAATTTAACTTATTGTATAAATAGAATAAACAAAGGTCAATACAATTTCATGTTTAACATCAGATTGAATTGGCTTGTACAAAAATATAACTGAAATTTTCTACTCATACTAATCTAGTGTAGAAATTCCAGCAATTTAGTGGCTATAATTCGCACTCAGCAAAGAAGAAAGCTATTTCCCTATGAGCGTTTTCTATACTATCAGAACCATGCACCCTATTTTCACTAATGTCATCAGCAAAATCGCCTCTGATTGTGCCTTTGTTTGCTTGTTTTGGATCAGTAGCTCCCATGATTTCTCTATATTTGCTTACTGCATTTTCACCCTCTAAAACTTGAACAATCACAGAACCGGAAGTCATAAAATCGACTAACTCTCCAAAAAAAGGCCTGTCTTTGTGAATTTCATAAAACTTCCCTGCTTGTTTTTTTGTGAGTAGCATCATCCTTTGTGCTATGATTTTTAGTCCAGAGTTTTCAATATAAGAGTTTATTTTACCTGTAATATTATGTCTCACTGCATCTGGTTTTAATATCGAAAGTGTTTTTTCAATTGCCATTTTATTTCCTTAAGTGTGCTAATATATATATTCTATTAGAAATTTTAATTCTACAAAAGTGATTTTTTGACTACAATAATTTACGTATATTAATAATGATCATGAGGGTATAATATGGGCGGTTGTTGTAAGAAAACTAATAATACTACCGACCAAACAAACTTTACTGCTAAAAAACTAATAAATACCTTTAAATCATCAATTTTTTGCGGAGCAAAAGGGTTTTTAACTTTTAATTTGGCACTCTTAAGCTATGCAGAGTATAGCTTATATGACTATATGCTTAGTAAAAGCAACAATCAAGAAGACAATAGGCCAAAGATCAAAACGGCCCAAGCTTACCTAAATGATGGTAGCATTGTAGAAGTAGAAGAAGAGGTAGAAGAGAAAAAATATAACTCATATAAGTTTTTAAAGGAAGGCGCTGCTTTTGCAATGAAAAGAAACACCATTCCATTTATTGAGATGATTGCCATAGTGCCACTTGCATGCTTTGCGCTGCCAGTTATGATACCTGGTATCAATATTCTTCAATGCGCATTGATATGCATTGCTTTGATGGTGGCTACATGTTTTATTGTGAGAAGTTTTAATCTGCGTGAAAAATTGTTAGAAAAACAGACAGATTATACAAGAGAGGAAATAGATAAGGAATTTACTAAGGATTCTATAGTTTATCCTATTTTTAATAAAGACAGAAAGCATATTCAGTATAATTCACCGGATCAAGGACACTTATTAAGTGAAAAGGATAGTACATCTTTCTTAGTTATGCTTTTAGCCTTTCCTCTGAAGATTCTGCAAAGTTGTATATTAGTTTCTCTAGCTGTTATTGAGCTGCTTGAAGCAGTACCAAATCTTTGTGTTGATATGATTTATGATAGAAGCTTTGATGCCACAAAAAGCAATTTACAAAGATCAGGTAATCTATTATATGCTAGCGCAAGAAATGTGATTCCTGTATTATCAAAATTTGATGAGCCTGTAGCTGAATTTATAGGAATTCCTAAGGCATCTTGCTGTAGCGTTTAAAGGTGAAAAAAAAAGCTGTAATTCTATTTAATCTTGGTGGACCAGATTCTCTCAGTGCAGTTCGTCCGTTTTTATTTAACCTTTTCTATGACAAAAGAATAATTAATCTGCCAAACCCATTTAGATTTCTACTAGCTAAGTTTATATCTGCTAGGCGGGAAAATACAGCACGAGAAATATATAAACAAATTGGAGGTAAATCTCCAATTTTAGAAAATACAGAAATGCAGGCGGAAGCGCTAGAAAAAATGCTAAATAGACCATGTGATAAAAGTGGCTCGACATTTGGATCTAGAGAAAAAAACTGGATTCCAGCGTCACGCGCTGGAATGACATCGGGTTTGACTAAAGTATTTGTCTGTATGCGTTACTGGCATCCTTTTGCTGACGAAGTTGTGAAGAGTGTAAAAGAATTTGATCCAGATGAAGTGATTTTGCTACCGCTATATCCTCAATATTCAACTACTACAACTTTATCATCCACAGAAAATTGGAATAAAAACTCTAAAAAGCACGGGTTAAAGTGTAATACAAAAATAATTGATCATTATTACAACAATGAAGACTTTATTTCAGCTCACGTTGAGTTGGTAGCTAAATATTATGAATTAGCCAGCAAAATTGGTAAGCCAAGGGTCTTATTTTCAGCACATAGTTTGCCTTTAAGTGTAATTAAAAAAGGTGACCCTTATGCTGTGCAAGTGGAGGAAACCGCAAGATTGATAGTAAAAAAGCTAGCTATAAGTAATTTAGATTGGTTGGTATGCTACCAAAGCAAAATCGGACCTGTGAAATGGCTGGAACCAAGCGCCGAAGCCGAGCTGTTACGTGCGAAAGATGATAATGTTCCAGTAGTTATAACACCTATAGCTTTTGTTTCTGAGCATTCTGAGACGCTCGTTGAACTTGATATGGAATACAAAGCAATCATCAAAGATGGATATTACTTCCGCGTGCCAACACTTAACACTAGTCCATTGTTTATAAAATGTTTAGCTAATTTGTGCATAGAAAAGGCTTAATTAATGCCTGCAACAGTGTTTTTTGCCTGTTTTCTTCCTTTTTAGGTGGGCTTATGCTTATTCTGAACTGATGCCATGCCCTTTCGATTGCATGCCTTTCTCAACTACTTGTTTACTATGTTTACCATGTACTTTTCTTTCTGAAGTTTGAGGTTGCGACTGATCCTCTACTATTTCTGAATGCTGGTTCTGTCCTTTCAATGCTCCTTGTACAGCATCAGCAAGGGTTACATAACAACCATTAACGTTGATCCTTACCTCTGCATTTTCTTCTAATTCTTTATCAGTTGGTTTATTACCAACTATTTTAATACTACCATCGCTATTTGCAGTTAATATAATGCTACATTCCCTTCCATCCACAGGCCACTTAAACTGCATTCCATGTGTGCCTGTAGTACCTAAATCATAGCGCCTAACTTCTTTTTCACCTACTTTTTCTACATAACTACTTACAATTTTATTACCGTCACTATCTAATACTGACAAACCAGTAATTTTTTCATTATTTAAAAGCTCACTTATTTTAATACCAGTGTTATTATTTTTGTTATCTTGTAATTTAATTGTTACATAAAGATTACCATTCTTGTGCTTTCCTATTGACACTTCATTAATCGTGCCATTTTGTATGTACTGACCAAATTTTTCTTTAGTTTCTTTTTGTAATGCAGAGTATTCTTCTTTACTCATGCCATCAGGGTATTCTTCTGCATCAAGAAACGGATTATCATCATCAGATGTAATGCTTTCAGCATCATCATCTCGTCTTGCTGTAGTTTCTGAGGGTTGCTGCTGCGATGCAACATGAGTGTCATCACCTTGTTTTACTGTACTTTTCAATGGTTTCTGCTGTTCTATATTAGATGCAACACCTTTAGTATCATCACATTGTGTTGCTGTAAATTCCTTCAACTCTATCAATTCTTCTGTTGCACCATCTTTACTACTTGTGTTCCACCAAGATCTTAGCCAATCAAACATACTTCTCCTTATATTAACTTGTATATATTACAATTATACACATAAGTATTAAAAAATTCTAGTACTTGTTTAGTATATTTACATATTTTCTGTTATTTACTACTCTTTTAGCAAAGATGACACTTGTTTAGAGTGAGAAATTACTTTATTAAGCATATAATTTTCATGATTATTATCTATTTTAGATAATTCATACAAATAATTTACCATTACACCACAAGACTGGATCATACCCTTTTCAGAAGTATCCGCCATCCAGTTCAATTGCTTTATTGATGCACCATTGCTTAAGTGAAAATGTGCTACTGGATCATAAGCATTTCCGTTATTATTATTAACTTTTAACAAGTAATATGCACAGAGCTTAAGTAAATATGGTTTAACTTCATTTGAACGTTCAATGCTGGTTTTTAACTGTTCTAGGCTCTCTAAAATTTCTGTACTGGATTGTTTTATCTTCAGCTTAGCCAATAAAGTACTGCCTTCAGTTAAATTTTCTTTTAGCCATCTCGTAAAGCCAGGTATCGGAGAAAGAGTTGCATATGCTTTTATACTTTTAAACTCTTGTGATAATTTTTCTACAACTCTTTTGATTAAAAAATTACCAAGGCTAATCCCAGATAGTCCTGTTTGAGTATTTGATATTGAGTAAAATATTGCAGTGTTTGCATTACTTGGATCACTTGAAGGTACTGACTCATCTAAAAGATGTTGTATGCTATCTGCAATCTGATTCATCAATGCAACTTCTACGAAAACCAAAGGTTCATTTGGTATTTTATAATGAAAAAAAGCAAAACAGAGACGATCAGAATCCAGTCTATTTTTTAAATCGCCCCAAGAAGAAATTTTATGTACAGCTTCGTATTTTATAAGTTTTTCTAGTAATGATGCAGGAGAATCCCAGGTAATTTGATGAAGGTCCAATAGATCCACATCAAACCAAGTATAGAGTATGCTTTTTAATTCTTTCTCTAGTGAATTTAAGCTCTTATATTGATTTTTAAACTTGAGTACATCAGAGCGCATATCAACAATAAATTTAAGGCCTTCTGGTAAAGAAATAAATTGCTTCAATATTTTAGAATGTGGTGACTCAAGAATTTTTATCAAATCTTGCTCAAACTTATAGCTTAATTCAGGATTTTGATTTTCTTTATACTCCGTGATTTTATCATCTATTTCTATTCTATTCGGATTAAATTTTTCTGCTAGAGTTTGTAGGAATTTTATTTTTCCATCCTCTGATAAGCTTAAATATAGATTACCAAGCGATACAGTATTTTTCCGTGCTGAAACTTCTCCTCCCTTTGGACTTAAGCACTCATTCATCTTTAAGATTAAAGTGTCGATATCACGACTATTACTTAAGTCAGGACCAATATTACCAGTCCACGACCTTACAGCATCTGCAACTCCACCAAGCATCTTAAAAAAGCCCCTTACAACTTTTTTATCTTCAACTTTTACTACATCGGTTTTTATTACTGATCCTTTTGCCATAGATTTTTTTTCACTGTATCTCTATATTAAACTAAAGAAAAATTTTAGTCTAGTTTCAGATAAAATTGGAGTATGTAGAGTTAGTAGAGTTTGTAAGCTTCATAAAGTAATGTATACTCCAACTGATTTAAAAATTACTTTGTTATATGCAAAATTTTGAAATATTAGAAGAGCTAAAAGTCAAAGCATTAGAAGCTGAAAAAGGCGGAGGCACTGATCGAGTTAACAAGCAACATGAGAAAGGAAAATTAACTGCTAGGGAGAGGCTTAGTGTATTGCTCGATGAAAATTCATTTGAGGAATACGATAAATTCGTAAAACATCAGGCAACTGATTTTGGTATGCAAAATGCCAATTTTTTAGGTGATGGTGTTGTGATTGGCCATGGCACTATTTTTGGCAAGAAAGTTTTTGTTTATTCTCAGGATTTTACTGTTTTTGGTGGGTCACTTGGTGCATCTCATGCAAAAAAGATATGCAAAATTATGGATATGGCAATTAATGCCAGAGTTCCAATCATTGGGCTAAACGATTCTGGTGGTGCCAGAATTCAGGAGGGGGTAAATTCCCTTGCAGGCTATGGAGAAATCTTTCAAAGAAACGTAGATGCATCAGGTGTTATACCACAGATTTCTTTAATTATGGGACCGTGTGCGGGTGGTGCAGTTTATTCTCCGGCGCTCACTGATTTTACATTCATGGTAAAAAATAGTTCGTATATGTTCATCACAGGACCTGACGTAGTAAAAAAAGTCACATATGAAGATGTAAGTCATGAAAGCCTTGGTGGTGCTAAAGTTCATACAAGTAAAACAGGGGTAGCAGACTTCGCGTTCAACAATGATATTGAAATGCTGTTCAAAGTGCGTGAATTCTTTACTTTTTTACCAGCAAATAACCAAGAGTCACAAAAATCTGTACAAAATTATGATTTAGTTGATGACGATAGCATTGATGAATCTTTAAACACTCTCGTTCCTAGCAACCCTAATACTCCTTATGATATGTATGAACTAATTGAAAAAATTTGTGATGAAAGGGAATTCTTCGAACTAAAACCTGATTTCGCTCGCAATATCATAATCGGTTTTGGCAGGATTGGAGGTAATACAGTTGGTATTGTTGCAAATCAACCTATGCACCTTGCAGGATGTTTAGATATTGATTCTGCGAGAAAAGCTGCACGATTTGTTAGATTTTGTGATGCATTTAATATCCCTATCATCACACTCATTGATGTTCCAGGATTTTTGCCAGGCACGAATCAAGAATATAATAATATAATACAACACGGAGCGAAATTGCTCTACGCTTATGCAGAAGCAACAGTGCCAAAGATCAGTTTAATAACTAGAAAAGCGTATGGCGGCGCATACATTGTGATGAACTCAAAGCATTTAAAAGGCGACGTAAATTATGCTTGGCCAACTGCTGAGATAGCTGTTATGGGCCCTGAAAGTGCAGTTGAGATTATATTTCGACATGAAAAAGACCACCAGACATTAATTAAAGAATATAAAGAGAAATTTGCCAATCCGTTTTTCGCTGCATCATATGGATACATTGATGATATAATAACACCAAGTAAAACAAGATATCATTTTTGCAAAGCATTAGAGCTACTCAAAAATAAGAAAGTAGAAAGATTGTGGAAGAAGCATGATAACCTTCCTCTGTAGTTTTATAGTTAATAAACAAAAGGTTTTTCCTGACTATACCTATTTACTTCTTAAAAAAAATATGTTATCAGTAAGTTATGATTTATAAAGTAGAGAAGGACCATGGCAGTTCCAAAAAGAAAAAAATCTAAATCAAGACGTAATATGCATCGCTCTCATCATGCTATTAAGCCTAAGAATATTGTATTAAATGGGATCACAGGCGAGTTCATGTTGCCACATTGTATAGACGTTGCTGGATACTATAAGAAAAATAAAGATGGTAAGGCTATGAAGGTTATTACTACGTTAGCAGCGGAGTAGTTATATGTTATGTTATCTACGGTCAATAATAACATAGTTGTTGCGCTTGACGCTATGGGGGGTGACTTTGCGCCTCTTTCTGTGATACAAGGAGCTGGTTTTTTTTTAGATAACCTTGTTGATCCAGGCACAAAAGTTTTTTTTCACATTTATGGAGATCAAAAAGAAATATCTCCTTTGTTATTAAAATATAAAAAAGTAAGTAGTAATTCTGAGTTTACTCACTGTTCTGATAACGTTCTTGCAAATGACAAGCCATCTTTTGCACTCAGACATCGTAAAGGCTCTAGTATGAAAGCTGCTATTGAAGCAGTAAAACAAGGTAAAGCTTCAGGAGTGGTATCTTCAGGTAATACTGGAGCATTGATGGCAATTTCCAGATTTATTTTAGGGACTTTACCTAGTATTTATCGTCCTGCTATTGTGTCTATATGTCCTACTAAATCAAAAAGCTTTGCTTTGCTTGATCTTGGTGCAAATGTTGACTGTAATGCTGACTCACTGTTCCAATTTGCATTAATGGGAAGTATATTTGCAAAAGTAGCGCTAAAAGTTGATAATCCTGAGGTCGCTTTGCTAAATATTGGTACAGAAGAAGTAAAGGGTACTGACTCAGTGCGCGGGGCGTTTGAGCTACTTAAAAACACCTCAAACTCCATTAACTTCAAAGGCTACATAGAGGCAAGTGAATTTTTAGAAGGCAATGTAGATGTAATTGTTGCAGATGGGTTTGTTGGCAATGTGATGCTAAAAACTGCTGAAGCAACTGCTAGCACTTTTTTAGATCTGATAAAGGGTGAGCTATCTAATTCTTGGATTGCAAAATTACTTGGTACATTACTAAAATCTAAATTAAAAAAAGCATTAACGCGCTTTAATCCTAAAGTTAAAAGTGGAGCTATATTTTTAGGATTAAACGGCATTGTTATTAAAAGTCATGGAAATTCTGACGCTGTTTCTTTTGCTCACGCTATAAAATTTGCAGTAAATTCCATTGGCGAAAATTTAAACCAAAAGATAATTGATGGGGTCAGTCACATTGAATAAAAGCTTTATACTCAGTACTGGTTCTTATTTGCCAGAAAAAATACTTACCAACGATGAGATTTCATTGAAAGTTGATACAAATGATGAATGGATAAGGCAGAGAACAGGGATAACTCAAAGGCATATAGCAGGTGAAGGAGAATTAACATCAGATTTAGCAGTAAAAGCAGCAAAAAATGCTATAAAAAATGCTGAAATTTCAGCAAATGATCTTGATTTAATTATAGTTGCAACAACAACACCTGATAAAACTTTTCCTAGCTGCGCAACGATTGTACAAAATAAATTAGAGTGTGAAAACGCATTTGCTTTTGACGTGCAAGCCGCATGTTCTGGTTTTATATATGCAGTTACAGTTGCTGATTCACTCATAAAATCCAACAATAAAATTAAACATGCACTTGTAATTGGTGCTGAAACTATGACTAGAATTGTTGATTGGGAGGACAGATCAACCTGTATACTTTTTGGTGATGGAGCTGGTGCTGTGATAATAAAGTCAGAAATGAATGTAGCAAGCAGCAGAGGCATAATTGCAACTAATCTTCACTCTGATGGTAATGTGGACATATTATGTACAAATGGAGGAATATCGTCTACTGGCAATTCAGGAACAATATGTATGAATGGAAGAGAAGTGTTTAAACATGCAGTAGATAAGTTAACAGCTCTAATAGAAGAAACACTAAAGGATAACAATTTAAAAATCACTGATATAGATTGGTTAATTCCTCATCAAGCAAATATTCGTATTATTGAAGCAGTGGCAAAGAAATTAGAATTTCCTGTTGAGAAAGTTATTAATACAGTTGATAAGCACGCAAATACTTCGGCTGCGTCAATTCCACTTGCACTTGATTATGCAATAAAAGAATCAAAAATAAAACCAGGGAGCCTAACACTGCTAATTTCAATAGGTGCCGGCTTAACCTGGGGTTCTGTGCTACTTTGCTACTAGAAAATAAAATTCCTATTGATTCTCAATTTTTTCTATCAACTTTTTGACTAAGCCTCTTAGCTTCTTACTAGACTCATCAAGCTCTTGAATCTGTGCGCTATCCTCTTTCATGAGCACCTTATGATTTTCTTTTATATAATCAATCATACCTCTGATCTGAGCAATCATTTTGTTAATATCCATATTACCTAAATCAGGTATCATGTTAGGCATACCTCCCTCAAATGCATTTCCGCTAGCCATAAATTGCTGAGACATCTGCAAGAACGGCTTTAAAGTCTGGTTAAGCAACTCAGGATCCTTAGCTAACTTTTCTATTTGTTCTTTGCAAGTTTCCATATACTGCTTCATGAATTCGTCTTCTTGTCCTTTGTCTGCCATAATTATACCTACTTAAAAATATGTACTCCTTAAATTATACACCATTTTTTAATTTAACACAATACTAAAACAATAATCTAATTAGAAGATTTGTTGAGTGGCAAGATTTCTCCTGATATGCTACAATCTCCAGACGCTAACTCCACAAATTTATCTGTTAGTTCATCAGGTGGTGTTAACTCCAGTATATCTTTTCCAGAAAATGCTTGTTTATATATTCCACTATCCACAGGTCCTTCTGGATAAACAGCATTTACGCATAATTTTGTATGTTTTGTTTCAGATGCATATATTTTCACCATTGTTTCCAGCGCAGCTTTACTTGCAGCATAAGGCATCCAGTATGGGTAAGAAGCAGCAGAAAATGTCACTTCTGAGGTTATAAATATTACCCTTCCAGCATCAGATTTTTTTAGCATTGGATCTAAATTTTTTAACAAGAACCAATTAGCAGTAAAGTTTGTATCCATTACACTATGAAATTCTTCAATTTCATAGTCTTGAATTGGACTTAATTTAGCTAAAACCCCAGTGCATGCTACTAATATATCAAGCGCTCCAGATTCTGACAATTTTAGGCTTTCTATCATGTTTGTCAGTATCTTTACATTCTCAAAATCTAAAAGATCAAGCTGAATGAGCTTCACAGAACCTTCTTTGAATTCTTCAAGCTCTTCAATTTCATTATATAGCGGTTTTAGATTATCAATAGATCTTGAAATCAGAATCACATTAGCGCCTTCTTTTACAAATCTTTTTGCAACAGCAGACCCTATTCCACCTGAAGCTCCGGTAATTAAAGCTACTTTACCTTCTAATTTACCCATTTCTTTTCCATTAGCGAGATTCATTAAAATATTTTAACTGAAAATTAAATTTTGCTCCATATATAAAAATTAAACTTAGCATATAAAAAAATAGCAACGAAACTACCACACCTCCTAAACTGCCATATATCAAATTCAGTTGGTCAAACGAAGTTTTTAAGTATTGTTTAAAAGCGGAAGCAGAAATTGTCCAAAGAACAACAGCTACACAAGATCCTGGAAATACATCTGATACATTTTGTTTTATGTTTGGTAACATAAAATATAGCCAAGAAACCACTGTAAAAAGCACAAACTCAACGAGTAAATATTTAGTATAACTTATTCCCTGATAGGAAAAATCAACTAGCATTGGTGCGAGTGTAGAGAACACTATAGTTAGAGTTATAATAAGCGTTACCACTAAAAATTGTAATATGCTGAGTACTCTCCTCCATATATAAGTATGAGGAGAAACAGGAACTTTATAAGCCTTATTTAATATCGTTCTGAACCCTTCAACCGTGGACGAAGCGGTCCAAACAGAACCTACGATTGCTAAAGTTAATAAACTTTGCGGTGGACCTGATATTATTTCCCTAATACGCGGCATTAAAGATGCTAAAATGTCCTGTGGCATATTATCAATAATAAATACCCAGCCGATGTTGTATTGATCTAAGAAATTTGCAAACGTTGATCCCAATGCTATTAAAACAATAAGAAAAGGAAATATTGATAACAAGAGTAAAAATGACAAGTACCCAGCATGTTCTATTCCGTCATTATAAATTGTGTCAATCAGAGCACGATAAAGGCAATAAATAATAGTATAAAATTTCTGTAATAACTTATTCACTTTAAATACGTACAATCAAGTATAGTATTCTAAATGAAATAAAACATATTTATAAGTAAAAAATCTTTGGTGCAATAAGTCACCGCTATACAAACATCCAGTTAAGCGATAAAATAAGCACAAAGTATCAATTGTTAGTATCATCTCAGTGTCTTGGTACGCAGTTGTGCGTTGCATGCTAAAATGACAACTGGTAATGTGAGAGCTCTAATGGAGAAAAGTACGAATGCCAGTAAAAAACATGGCAATTTTCTTTTCATTTGCAGCTGCTGTTACTTCCTGATCTTTCAGTGAACCGCCAGGTTGTATTATTGCTGTAATACCACGCTTTGCACTTTCTATTATGCTATCTGCAAATGGGAAAAACGCATCTGAAGCGAGCACCGCGCCTTTACATTTCTCGCCTGCTTTTTTTACTGCAATATTCACACTGTCTATTCTACTTGTTTGCCCTGCACCGATGCCAATAGTGCACCCATCTTTTGCTATGACTATTGCATTTGATTTTACATATTTACATATTTTCCAGGCGAAAATCAGATCTGCTTTTTCTTTTTCTGTTGCAGTGCGCTCAGTTACTTGGGATATTTCTTCTGCTTTTATCTTGTGATTATTATTTTCTTGTACTAAAAATCCACCAATAACATTTTTAATTTGGTATTTCTCATTCTGCTGAAAAGATTTGCAAATAATTACTCTTAAATTCTTCTTTTTTTGCAAAATTTCTAGTGCATCATCATTTACTGATGGCGCTATTATTACTTCTAAAAATATCTTATTCAGCTCTTCTGCAAGTTTTAAATCTACTTGCTTGTTGAAAGCAACAATGCCACCAAAACTGCTTACTTCATCACATGATAAAGCTTTTTGATATGCTTCCAAAGCATTATTACCAATTGCAGCTCCGCATGGGTTATTGTGTTTTATTATTACTGCTGCAGGTTCTTCAAATTCAGAAATTATGTTAAGCGCAGATTCTATATCTACTATGTTATTATAACTCAGCTCTTTTCCATGTATTTTTTTGAGCGGGTATTGGGTAGACTGATTACTATAAAATGCAGCTTTTTGATTTGGATTTTCACCATACCTTAACTCTTGCATTTTATTTCCATAGAGCGTAAAAAACTCTGGTAAGTCATTCACTTCTCCTAAAAATTTCTCATCACAAATAGGCTCTGAAAGAGGTCTGTTACTTTCATTCTGAGATAAAAACCAACTATAGATATTAGAATCGTAGTGCGCGGTAAGAGCAAATGCTTTAGTTGCAAGATGCTTCCTATATTCCAGAGTTGTTTCATTGTTATTTTTTATCATCTCAGCTTTCAGCCCTTCGTAGTCTTGAATGCTAGAAACAACTAAAGTAAAACGAAAATTTTTTGCCGCTGCTCTGATGAGAGCTACTCCGCCGATGTCAATTTGCTCTATGATTTGCTCTTCATTTGCACCACTACTCACTGTATCCAAAAACGGATATAAGTTAGTTATAAGCAGGTCTATTGGTTCAATATTTAGATTCTGCATTTCCGTTTTATGTTTTTCTCTATCACAAAGGATTCCGCCATGAATTTTAGGGTGTAAAGTTTTCACTCTACCGCCCAGTATTTCTGGAGACTCTGTATAATCAGAAACTTCCTGCGTTTCTATTCCTGCATCAGACAAAACTTTATATGTGTTGCCTGTTGAGAGAATTTTTATTTGTTGCTGCACCAGAAACGATGCAAGGTCAATTATATTTGTTTTATCATAAACAGATATTAAAGCTCTTTTGATTTTCATCTTATGTAAAAAGTTTTTTAAGATTATATCCAAGAAAAAGGGGTTTGGCTATCAAACTTCTCTTGCAGCCTTATTATAAAAAGACCTAATATGTTTATAGGTACAAAAAGCTTTATGAAAATCAGAATTGGAGTTGTAGGCTGCCTTGGCAGAATGGGCAAGGCAATCATAAATGAATTGATTGCAAACGATAGAGTAGAAATAGCAGGCGTAGTAGCGCGTACACATGTCGGTTCAGATATTGGCTCGGTTTTAAGTTTTAGCTCTGATATAGGAGTGAAAGTTACAAATTCTATTAGCGATGTATTTAAATCATCTGACATAGTGATAGATTTTACAACTAAAGAATGTATGTTAGAATGTCTTAGAGCATCTGCGCAATTTAAGAAACCGCTGGTTAGCGGAACAACTGGGGTGGGAGATGTTGATTTGAAAGAGTATGCTGCTAAAGCTCCAATATTGTGGTCAGCAAACATGAGCATTGGTGTTAATGTATTACTAAAATTGGTAAAAAAGGCTGCTGAACTTTTAAGCGATGGATATGATATTGAAATTTGGGAAATGCATCACAATTTAAAAAAGGATTCACCATCTGGAACAGCTATAGAACTTGGTAAAACTATTGCTGATACTTTAAAAATGGATTTTCATGTTAACCACCACTTGCATAGTAATTCAACTACAAGAGAAAAAAATAGTATAGGTTTTGCAGTATCCCGCGGAGGTGGAGTGATAGGAGATCATAGTGTAATGTTCATGAATTCAGGTGAGCGAATAGAATTAAGTCATAAGGCAATTGATCGTAAAATATTTGCCATCGGTGCTATTCAAGCAGCAATATGGCTATATGAAAATAAAAGAGAAACTCCAGGGCTATATTCAATGCAGGACGTAGTATGAGCGATATACACGCCTCTATTAAAGATCTAAGCCTTTGGTATGGTGCTAAACAAGTTTTATTCGATATAAGCTTAGACATTTATAAGAAAAAAGTTACTACTTTCATAGGGCCATCAGGGTGTGGCAAATCAACATTTTTGCGCTGTTTTAATCGCATGAACGACTATGTACCTGGGTGCAAAGTTATAGGTGAGTTAGATATTGATGGACTCGGTAATATATATTCACGAGATATGGATGTTGTTTTGCTAAGAGCAAAGGTTGGCATGGTATTTCAAAAACCAAACCCATTTCCAAAATCAATATACGATAACGTTGCTTATGGTCCCAAATTGCATGGTATGGTAAAAAACAAGCAAAAATTAGATGAAATTGTGGAGAATAGCATGACAAAGGTTGGCTTGTGGGAAGAGTTGAAAGATAGACTTAAAGATAGTGCACTCGATTTATCCGGTGGTCAACAGCAGCGGTTATGTATTGCACGCGCAATTGCAGTGAAGCCAACTATCTTACTAATGGATGAGCCATGTTCTGCTCTTGATCCAATGGCAACAAACGCAATTGAAAGCCTGATACAAGAGTTGAAAGCAAGGTTTACCATAATTATGGTCACACACTCGATGAAGCAAGCTAAAAAGCTATCTGATAATGTAACTTTTTTTCATAATGGCAAAATTGTTGAGTCTGGAAGCACTCAAGAAATATTTGAAAATGCTCAATCTCCTCTAACACAAGAGTATATTCTTGATCATTAGAATCACGCGTAATCCCTAAGTTATCCTACACAACTATACGAACATCCCGTAAAGCGATAAGACGGGTATTAAGTATCAATTACTGGTGTAACCTAGTATCCTCCTCCTGTCATCCGAGTAGCCATTTTCTTGTCATCCCTGTAAAGGTCAACTAATTCGATGACAAAAATGTTAAGATAAAAGAAACATTTTTGAGGGAGTTAGGTATGAGAAGAAACACAGAAGATAAAACTTTAGAGAGAAATTACCAAAGTAAATGGAGATTTTTGATCAAAGAATATGAGCAAACAAAGGCAAAAAAGCATCCATTTTATAGATTTGTAGGCGATTTTTATCACGCTAATGGAATCAACAGACAAACATTCTGTAAATATTATAATAGGTATAGAAATAGCGGATTAGAAAAAGAGTTTTTACCAAGAAAAAGAGGTCCAAGATGGGAAAGTAGAAGAACAGATATTGAAATAGAAAAAGCAGTTATAGAGGAGCGGAAAAAAGGGATAAATAAATATGAAATTTGTGCTATACTAGCAAAAAAGTTGGGCAACAAAACACCTTCTCCATCTGGTATATATAATATTATTAAGAGAGCCGGCATGAATAAGTTGAGCACAAAAGAAAAAGAGGTGAAGAGAAAGATAATCAGGGAAAAAGCTGGAGAATTGGCACATATAGACTGTCATTATTTGAGTAAAGATATGATAATAAATGAGAGCAAAAGATACTATTTAGTGTGTGTAATAGACGATGCAAGCCGTATAGCATGGGCAGAAGTTTTAGAAAATATTCAGAGTCTGAATGTAATGTTTGCAGTGCTCAGATGTTTTAATTATATAAAGCAAAGTTACAGTATTCAGTTCAAAGAAGTAATGACAGACAATGGACCAGAGTTTGCATCAAGAAGTAATTTGGATGGACATCCATTTGAAAGAATGTTAGTTGAAATTGGCTTAAAGCATTTATATACAAGGCCATATAGACCACAAACAAATGGAAAAGTAGAGCGCTTTTGGCGGACTTTAAATGATGATTTGATTGAGGGAACAACGTTTGAGACCGTTCAAGAATTTAAGGATGAATTGTTTAGATATTTAATTTATTACAATGAACACAGGCCGCATCAAGCTCTTGGAGGTATTACTCCTTTGAGCTTTTTGCAAAATTTGTCAATGAATTAGTTGACCTTTACAATCCCAGTGTGTGACACACAACTGTACGAACGTCTAATTTAGCGATAAGATAGGAAAAAAATTAGGGTGTGAAGTGTGTTTTATTACAAAGAAATAATATCAAAATTGCCGAAAGCAGTGTTAGATGAAATAGGCAAAGCGGTTGGCGTTGATTACAAAGTGGGCAAACTTACGGGAGAAAATATATTTAATTTACTGCTGTACAGCATATTGGAGAAAAACGAGCTGAGCTTGCGGACTATCGAGGAAAATTATCGTCGGATGTTTTGCCTGAATACGCGCCATTCATCGGTGGCAAGCCGCTTAAAAACGATACCAATTAAGTACTTCGAAAGAATTTTTTCGTTCGTTTTACAAAGTTTTTGTAACCAAAAAGACCAAGAAAAGCTATTAATTATAGATTCCACAACCCTGCAGTTATCGAGCAAATTACTGCAATCTGCAATACCATGGCGTGGTGGTGCAAAGAATATGGTAAAGTGCACCGTTGCCACTGACGGCAGGTTTGCAAAGTTGCTGAACTTGTATACTCAAGCCAAGGGCTCCTCTGACAGCACATCGTTCCGGGAAATGATTTTAAATCACGGTCAAGAGTCGATTTGCATATTTGATCGAGGACTGCAAAAACGTGCAACTTTCGAGGAGTTTATAGATAAAGGCATACATTTTATCACACGTGGCAACGATAATATTCGTTATCAAATTGTGCGTATCCACGGAAAAGTTGCAGGCATGCAGACTGGAACGCTTGAGCTAATGGAAGATGTAGTAGTCAGGCTGGGGCAAAAAGGTTCAAGATTTTTGTCGTTTGAAATCAGGCTAATTAAAGCGCAAAATCGACAGAATGGCGAAGTTCTCACATTTTTGACTAATATTTATGAAATGTCTGCTGAAGAAGTCTGCGCTCTTTACAAAAGGCGCTGGTCAATAGAAGTTTTCTTCAAATTTATCAAGCAGGAGCTCAACACGAAGCATTTTCTTGGACATAGCAAAAACACAATTTTGGTCACACTATACATGATTCTTATTGCTTCGGTTTTATTAACAGAATACAGAAAACGCAGCGAAATCAAGAGTTATAAGTTTGCAAGGAGAGCTTTTATGAATGAACTCAGGCTTGAAATCCTAAAACCTGTCATTGAATATTGTGGTGGAAACCCAGAAAAAGTCTACGATTATTACCTTTTTCACTTTCCATAACAAACGTTCGTACACTTGTGTGTTTGACACTGGGATGACAGGAGAAAGAGCACTGGAATGACACCATTTTTCTTGCACTTTTGTCTTAAAGTTGCAATGTTCGTGCAGTTGTGAGTTATCCTAGGAAAATTTTTTCATTCATAACGAAAGTAAGCAAGATTTGCTTACTTTCGTTGAAGCGTGACTACTGAGATGTCAGAAACTAGCATATCTCTTTTTTGTTATGTGCTGCTATAGTCAGTAAAAACGTACGCTTGGTAATAATTATTACAATCATCATAAAGCTTCTGATAATTCTGCTTTAATTTATCATAATCTTCTTTTAATGCTCCTGTCCTGCGTGATATTTCAGCTTCTATATGTTGATTAATAATATTATAGCCATCACTCCCATATTCATTTTCGTAGTCAAACATAGTTCAGTCCTCATGAAAATAAAAACTTTATGGTAAATTGATTGCAAATTTATTAAATACTCTACTCGTTTTGTTTGTCACTTAATTCATCTACTTTCCTGCGTAATATACTTAAGTCAGTTGCTCCTACGAACAGGCTATCACCGATTATTAAAAAAGGTGTGCCACCTACACCAAGATCGCTAACTAGAAGCTTACTGCTGTTTATCATTTCCTGAATTTTATCCGCATTATTTTTCATGGAATGATTAAAATCATTCTCATCAATTCCTATATTTTTTACTATGTCTAATATATCATCCTCTGAAAGCTCTCCTTTGTGGGTTAAGGCGGCATAATGGAAGTCGAAATATTTTTCTTTATCTATAAAATGAACGGCTAGAGCGCTTTTTGCTACTTTTAAGGAATTATCACCTAGTATTGGAGCATCTCTAAAGATGTATTTAACTTTACCGTCGTGAATTAACTGCTTTATATCGTTCTTTATAATTTTGCAATACCCACAAGAATAGTCAAAAAAGCCTGCAACCATGACGCTGTTATTTTCACTTCCAGAGTGAGGGTAAGTTAAGTCAAATATCTCATTTTTATATTGCAAAATTTTACTTTTTGCTACGTTCTCACGAGCTGTTTGGCTGTGTTTAATTGACTGCTCTCTGAGAGTTTTTACAACTTTGTCAAAATTTCTACTTATATAATTATCTACTCTCTCGCCTATATAATCATCGCTCACCACCTGACCGCGGTTTGAAAGCCAATTGTTTATTATTGGTAAACTTGCCACCACTATTATCAAGATCAATAAAAACGGTATTCTAGACATATAACCTATTTGAAAAATTAGAAGTAGTGTATCACGTGTTACTTTCAATTAAACTAAAATTTTCTCTTTTGTCTTAGAATCGGGATTATTATCACTTTCAATTAAGTTTTTTAATTTATTTTCTCTGATTTTAGATTCTGCAAGGGAACGAGCCTTTATGTCTTCATCAAAGTGCTCTATTGACTGGTTAACCATATTTTGAATATCGGTTTCACTTAAGCCAAAACTCGAATTTACTTCAACTGTTTGCTCAATTCCTGTGGTTTTTTCTCTTGCACTGACAGTCAATATTCCGTCAACGTTAACTGTAAATTCTATCTCAATTCTTGCGTAGCCTGCAGGTAGTAGCGGTATACCTTTAAGCTCAAATTGTGCAAGCGACTTATTGTCATCTATCATTTCGCGCTCTCCCTGACAAACGTGAACTTTCATTGCTGTTTGTCCATCAACGTAAGTTGTGAACTCTTTTGTTTCTGAAACTGGCAGGGGAGTGTTTCGTGGTATGATTTTTTCAACTATTCCTCCCATAGTTTCTATACCAAGCGATAATGGAAGAACATCCAGAAGAATATTCTTGTTTTTTGTATGGCAAGTTAAATAATGAGCCTGCAAAGCCGCACCGCTCACAACTGCTTTATCTGGATTTACATCACTTAGTATTTTATTTCCAAAAAATTTAACTAATGAGTTTTTAATTAACGGCATTCTAGTTGCACCACCAACTAAAATTATTCCTTTTATATCGTCAATCTTAAGATCTACATCGTTTATAGTGCGATTTACTATGTCGATAGTCTTGTTAACTAAAGGCCTGATTGCTTGCTGAAATTCCTCTCTAGTTATTTCACAGTTGAATAATATATTTTTTTCCTCCTGGATTCCAGTGTCACGCACTGGAATGACAGAAAAAGGTCTAATATTAAACTCAAAAGTGCCTGCAGCGTTTTCACTCAGGTATTCCTTCACAGCACGTATATTGTAGACTCCAGCGTCATGTGCTTCAGGTTGTAATTTGTAGGTGGTTTGCGTAGCAGATGGTGTCATTCGAGTAGCTGACACTGGAATCCAGTTCTTATTATCCAATTGTCTGGTATGTTCATTTGCAGTTAAATTTTCTGGATCCCAGTGTCCAGGCACTGGGATGACATCTTTTTTGGTGGAAATTACTCTTATATCATAACGTTCGTACAGTTGTGCTTCACGTGTTAGTGAATGATTCTCTACTTCCTCTTTATACTTATTAACCACAATTGAACTTAGCAAATGATCAAAATCATCACCACCGAGTTTAGTGTCACCACCCACTGCGAGCACTTGAAATGCTCCATGGTGTAATTTGAGTATTGAAATATCGAATGTTCCGCCACCCAAATCATAAACTGCATATATTCCGCTATTGTTATTCTTTTCAATGGAGTAGGAAAGTGCAGCAGCAGTTGGCTCATTAATAAGACGAAGCACTTCTATTCCAGCAAGCTTTGCAGCATATTTGGTTGCATTCCTGGCTGAATCATCAAAATAAGCTGGCACAGTGATAACCGCTTTTTGTACCTTGAGCCCTGTGGATTTTTTAACTCTCTCGCATAAAGCTTTCAATATCTCAGCGGAAATCTCAACAGGAGTGAGATATTGCTCTTCAGCACATTTTACTCTAATAACTTTCTCGCTTTCATGATCTATTTCATAATTAATGTCCTCTTTACTTAGGTCATCAATACTTTTACCCATTAAGCGTTTTATTGAGTAGATAGCATTCGGACCGACATCATAGCCGGTTTTCAATATATTGTTTTCATATGAAATAACGGAAGGCAATAACTCTCTTCCTTGTTCATCTTTGAATATTTCCACATTGCCGGCTTTGTTTACCATTGCAATTAAAGAGTTGGTAGTCCCAAGGTCTATACCAAAAACTATTTCATCAGAATTAGTTCTGTTTGGCTCAGAAATTTGAATTGGCTGCATTTTGCTTTACCTCCTCAAATGACTTATATAAATATTTCAATCTTAAAACTTGCATAGCTGCTTCATTAAAATTTTTTTTAGCGAAAGCATTAGCTATATTCTTAATACAATCTTTTATTTTCTCGTCGATCATTCTATTTGCAGATTGAAGATCATCACAGTCCATTAGATATTCTCTTATCTCAATCGATTCATTCAATATCTCAGAATTCGGTTGGTCATTTTGACTTTTCACATCAAGAAAGTCCAGCAAATGCTCAGCACGTTTTAGTGGTGACTTTAGCACCTGATAAGCTTTGTTAATATTAATTATGTTTTTAGATTGTCCTTCATTTATATCAGCTCTACTTAGTTCAATGTATTTCTTTTCTAGCTCGTCAAAGTTGACATTAAAGCCTGGATCAATTTCAAACAATAAAAAATAGTTACTAGACATGAAAACTTTCTCCACAACCACACTTTCCTTTTTCATTGGGATTTTTAAAAATAAAACCCGATGAGAATTTTTCCTCTACATAATCCATTTCAGAACCAAGCATAAACATTAAAGATTTTGGATCAATCAGTATCTTAACTTTTTGGCCATCACTGCAACTTCCTTCGATTACAGATTCAAAAGGACGTATGTCATATGCATATTCAATATCATATTTTAGGCCAGAGCATCCTCTTTGTTTAATTAATACTCTTATTCCTATTGCTTCTTCTGATTCCACTGGATTAGTGTGCTTCTTCTGATCCAATAAACACCTTACCCTATCCAAGGCACGATCTGTTATAGTGATAGGATCTTTGTTCTTTTTTGTAACCCCACTTTCTCCCAAGCATTCACTCATTACAACCTAGTTAATTACTGTAGAATTGTTTTCCTCACATTCTGATTCATATCCTTCATCATGGCTCTTGTTTTGTTTGCTTTGATAGTCATGAATCGCAGCCTTTATAGCATCTTCAGCAAGAACTGAGCAGTGTATCTTGACTGGAGGCAAAGATAACTCTTCTACTATTTGAGTATTCTTTATCTGCGTAACATCACTAATAGTTCTTCCTTTTATCATTTCTGTTAACAAGGAACTTGAAGCAATTGCGGAACCACAACCAAAAGTTTTGAATTTTGCATCTTCAATAATACCTTTCTCATTGACTTTTATCTGTAGTTTCATAACATCGCCGCATGACGGTGCACCAACCAAACCAGTACCAACATTTGGATCATTTTTATCCAAAGAACCAACATTCCTCGGATTTTCGTAATGATCTAAAATTTTCTCATTATAACTCATAAAACTGCCTATAAACTGCTACCTTACATTATAACACATTTAGGCTGGAAACCCAAGACATTTAAATTCAAGTTTGACGCTAAATTTTTCTTTGGGTTTCAGGTTTTTTACTAATTTTCATATATGGGTTATCTCTGAAGCGATGAACCACTAGCCAAGCTATTTGTTCTAGAATGTAGCTGAGGGTTTGGTGCATTTAATATATCTAATACCTCATGTATTATATTGCTAGGTATGTTTTGAATTTGATCTTCAGGAAATTCAATTTTTGCTTCTATGACTAGATTGTTAATACAAACAAGAATCTTTTCTTTTTGATCGCTTCTTAAATTATATGAATATGAGTTTACTTCATACAATAATTTTTTTAGTAGAAATTGACCAACTTCTTGGCATTTTTCTTTTAACTCTTCTAGAGTCGGATATGCTTTGCTTTCATAATCTGATGCAAGCTGTATAAAATTAACATATTCTTTAAATCTATCTAATTTTTTACTAAAAGGTCCTGTCAAACTTTTTGTTTTGTAATCAAATTCAGTTACAGCACGTATTGCTTCATCTATAGCTTCATCATCTTTTCCTCTCTTTTTCTTAGCAAAAGCGCCATCCTGCTCAATACTTTTGCGTTTTAGTATACATGCGGGTGTCAGTGTAGGCATCCCTATATAGTAAATATGTTTTACTAACTTATCTAAAAACTTTTTTACTGAGAATTTTATATCCTCGTTCTTGATATTTTGTATACAATCCAATTCATTAGCATCTATTTTGAGCTTAACCTTACGTTCTGGATCATATTGATTCACTTGACCAAGTGCTAACCCAGATGTTTCCAGAAATTCTTTAATTAGCTCGAAGTTTTCGCTGTTAATAGCGTGTATTAAGGCTGTCTTTCCATCTTTGTCTTTTTGATTAAGGGTTATTGCCGTTTCTGGAGATAGTAAAAATGGGAAACATTTTGAATTACCAGATTTTATTGCAAGCATTAATGCGTTATTACGCTCATTGTCTTGTGCAATATATGAACTAACTTGCAGTGCATAAACTGTTTTCAGCTCTTTTGGTAAGTACTTATCATTAGTTAGATCACCAGAAACGTCATACCATTCTTTCAAAAGATCTGCCCTACCATGTTCTGCTGCAAGCATTACTGCAGTTTTTCCTTGGCTATTTTTAATATTAAAGATTTTTAGATTTTCAATGCTAATTTTTTTTCTTTTCTCCATATCTTGCTCATTTCTTCTTGGCATCTTTTCATAAGATTTAACTAATCCATCAATTAACCCGTCTAACCATTCAAGGTTTTCTTTTTGTAGCGCTTCACTGAAATCACTTTTCACTTGTTCTTGATATGTTAATTCTGCTTGTTTATATTTAGGCATAATAGCAACAATATCAATGATAACATTTAATGTTATCATGCTTTATATATCCTATTATAATTTATTTATCCATTGCTTTATCGCAAAACTATGTCTTCACAGACAAATTAATGTTACTCTCTTGTTACTTATTTAAAATTTTTTATGTTCATACACTTACGTGTTCATAGCGTTTACTCACTGCTTGAAAGTTCTGTTAAAATTGAAGAGCTGATAGGTCTTTGTGTGCAGCATAAGATGCCAGCAGTTGCGATTACTGATTCAGGTAATTTATTTGGCTCGCTTGAGTTTGCAGAATATGCTGCAAATAGAGGAATACAGCCTATAATAGGATGTAACATTGTAGTTAAACATGATGATCAAGATTTATCTATACTGTTACTTGCAAAGGATGAGCAAGGATATACTAACCTAGTCAGTTTAGTTAGTGAATCATTTAAAAAACGCAAAATTAGTAGTGACGCTCCTTATATTGAATTTGATGAATTATTGAATTCAAATACAGGTTTAATTGTTTTAACTGGCGGATGTAATGGGATATTAGCGCAGTTATTATCAACACAAGATAAAGAAACTATTGATAGGTTAATATCAACGTTTGATGACCGTTTATATGTTGAATTGCAGCGTCATGGATTTAGCAAGGAATTAGAACTGGAAGAAACTTTAATAGACTTTGCTTATCAGCACAATATTCCCCTGGTTGCAACAAATGATGTATTTTTTTCTAATAGGTCAGATTATGAGGCTTATGACATATTAACATGCATATCCGAAGGAAGTTATGCTGTGGAGGGTAACAGAAAGAAATTAACTACTGAGCATTATTTTAAGTCTGTAACAGAAATGGAGAAGCTGTTTAGTGATATTCCAGAGGCAATTCACAATACTTTGGTGATATCACAAAGGTGTTCTTATATGCCAAGAAGTATACAGCCTATATTGCCTAAATTTCCTTGCAGAGAGGGTAAAACTGAGAATGAAGAGCTGAAAGAGCAGGCAATCGCAGGGTTGAAGCTTCGTATTGCAAAATCTTCTCCTGTTACCAAAACACTTTCTCCTGTGATGCAAGTAGCTGACACTGGAATCTTTCTGGATTCCAGCATCACGCACTGGGATGACACCCAACCAGATGGTGACACACGACTGGATCATGGTCATGATATCGATCTTAAACAATACTATGACCGGTTAGATTATGAACTAAGTGTAATCACTTCAATGAACTATGCTGGTTACTTTCTAATAGTTTCAGACTTTATTCGATGGAGCAAAGCAAATGGCATTCCGGTTGGTCCAGGAAGAGGCTCAGGTGCAGGCTCAATTGTTGCTTGGAGCTTGCAGATTACAGATCTTGATCCAATAAAATTTGGATTAATATTTGAGAGATTTTTAAATCCTGATCGTGTATCGATGCCTGACTTTGACATCGATTTCTGTCAGGAAAAAAGAGACTTGGTTATTGACTATGTTCAGAAAAAATATGGGTATGTCGGTCAAATAATTACTTTTGGAAAATTGCAAGCAAGAGCAGTACTCCGTGATGTTGGGAGAGTGATGCAGATGCCTTACTCTCAGGTGGACAAGATATCTAAAATGGTTCCATTTAATCCAGTAAATCCTGTGACTTTGTCACAAGCGATTGAACTTGATCAAAATCTGCAGAAGGAACGTGATAGTGATGAAGTAATTGCAAAACTCCTTGATATATCTCTGAAACTTGAAGGTATATATCGGCACGTTTCAACACATGCTGCTGGAATTGTCATATGTGATCAAAAGTTAGAAAATTTTGTTCCTGTGTACTACGATCCAAATTCAGCTCTGCCAATCACCCAATATAGCATGAAATATGTGGAGAAAGCAGGGCTTGTAAAATTTGACTTTCTTGGACTTGGTACGCTTACACTAATAGATCATGTGTGTCGTTTAATTAATCGTGGTGGGCAAAAGATCGACATTTTGGCAGTAGATTTAGATGATCAAAAAACCTATGAAATGCTTTCACGCGGTGATGCGATTGGTGTGTTCCAACTTGAAAGTTCAGGGATGAGAGAATCTTTAATTAAATTAAAACCAGACTGCATTGGAGATATAATCGCTTTGATCTCTCTTTATCGCCCTGGTCCAATGGATAATATTCCAACTTACATTGCAAGAAAACATGGACTTGAAAAGCCAGATTACATTCATCCACTACTTGAAGAGGTGCTTAAGGAAACATTTGGAGTAATAATTTACCAAGAACAAGTGATGGAAATAGCCCGTATTCTTTCTGGGTATAGCTTAGCGGAAGCAGATCTTCTTAGGCGTGCTATGGGTAAGAAGATCAAAGCAGAAATGGATAAACAGCGTGAACTTTTTGTGAGTGGTGCTACGAAAAATGGTGTGACTCATGATAGAGCAAGTTACATTTTTGATCTAGTGGCGAAGTTTGCCGGTTATGGGTTCAATAAATCTCATGCTGCTGCGTATGCGATCATATCTTATCAAACTGCTTACCTTAAGGCCAATTATCCACTGGAATTCTTTACAGCACTAATGAACTTGAACATTGATGATCGAGATAAGCTGAATTTATTTTATCATGCAGCAAAGTTTAGTGGTGTTAATGTTCTTCCTCCTGATATAAACAAATCTCAAGCTGAATTTTCCATAGAAGGTGAGTGCATACGTTATGGCATCGCTGCTTTGAGGAATGTTGGCTTTTCCATAGCGGAAGGAATAGTAAATGAACGTTCATGTTATTATAATGATATATGGGAATTTATTGAAAATTCAGGACATATTATAAACAAAAGAGCACTAGAAAGCCTGATTAAATCTGGAGCTTGTGATAGTGCGCATAAGAACAGAAAGCAATTGTATGAATCAATTGGTATGCTTATTTACTTTGCAAATAAAAACAAACAGGATAGAGAATCAAATCAAGCTGATTTATTTGGTAAACTTGATGTTCTAAAACCAAAGCTTGAGAATGTAGAAGATTTTGATGAAGATGAAAAGTTAGAGCATGAATTATTTTCATTAGGATTTTATTTAACTAATCATCCGCTTAAAAAATTTAGATTTTTTTTAGAGGAGTTAAATATTGGGTTTATTGGAGAACATAAGACAGCAAAAACCGCTGGAGTGATATTAAATGTGCGTATGAGAACCTCAGAGCGTGGAAGATTTGTTATATTGACGCTTTCTGATCCACATAATGTTTCTGAAATAGCGTTCTACAATAATGAAATAATAGAAGAGAAAAGGGATTTATTTTCACCAGGAACATTTGTGATCATTGACCTTGAAACTTCAGGAGATAGGACAAGATTAGTGGGTAAAGATATATCTGATTTTACAGAAAGAATTACTTCAGCTATCAAAGGATTAATTTTAGTTGTTGATTGTGCTGATCCGCAAAAAACCACTATGGAGTTACAAGAAATATTAAAAAATAGAGGGAAAACTAAAATTCTGCTAAAACTTCTGCTTGAAAAGCATAAAGTGAGCGTACTATTACCGGAGACATACTCAATTGCTCCTCAAGTTATTTATGAGATATCTAACTTAAGCTGGGTAAAAGACGTAGAAATTAATACAAATAACTTGCTTATATAAAAAAGCTTTATATAATGAAATATTTAATCGATATTGAAGGAAGAGATAGTGAATCTTTATGAATTTACTTTTATAGCCCAACAGGGATTATTACAGCAAGAAGTAGAAGGAATGGTACAAGAACTGGCTGTTTCGTTAAAAAATATTAAAGCAGACGTGATTTTCCAGAAAATCAAGGACCTTCTTGAAAAGGAAAATGGCAAATTTACAAAGCAAGAGTTAGAGACTCACTCAAAAAGCATTCAAAAAAGCTTAGTTCCTTATTCTGATTTCTTAGAAAGTTTTACAAAAATTTTATGGGTTGACTTGGAAGAAGATTTTTCAAATTTGAAAGAAGTGAAGTCACAAATTGATAGAGAGTTGAAGGATGATCTAAAAAGTTTAGGAATAGCACAAGACTTTGTAACACTTCCAGAAGGCGGTCAGCAAATTAGTAAAAGTGCGTTTATTCAGAATTTGATAAATGCCTTGGAGAGAAATATTTCAGAGTATGCGCTAAAGATTTTTCAAGATGTTTTGAAAGATCTAGGAATAAATGCTCCAACTCAACTGAATAAAGGGTTAGGAAAGCTTTTAGAAAACATCCAAGCTTCAGGGTTGATAAAGTATGAACATTGGGGTCTTTTGGATTTTGCATATCCAATAAATAAAATGAAGAGCGGCCATTATTGCATGCTATGCATAAGTTCTACTTCAAACATTATGGATGAATTTGTACGTAGAATAAAACTTAATGAGAGCATTGTTCGCCACCTACCTATACAAGTTGATAAATTTTTTGAAGGTAAATCTCATATGATGAATAAACAAATTGAGGAGCAAAGCGCATGATGATGAAAAGACGAAATAATTTTAATAATTCTTACTTATCTGTAAATAATAGGACTGGTTTTAGGCGTTCTAAGGTTTGCCCTCTTGCTGAGTCGCAAGATGAGGACATAAATTATAAAAATACAGATTTATTATCCAAATTTACTTCTGATTATGGTAGGATATTACCTAGAAGGTTAACTGGGGTGTGTGCAAAAAGACAAAGAAAGTTGCGTTTGGCAATCATAAGAGCGCGGTTTTTAGCTCTTGTTCCTTATTGTACTAAAAAAAGTTAGGTAATTTATGTTGATAATTTTAAAGGAAAATATAAGAACTTTGGGTAAATTCGGTGAAGTTGTAAAAGTGAAGCCTGGCTATGCACGCAATTTTCTTTTTCCACAAAAAAAGGCAGTCAAAGCTACTAAAGAAAATATAGCAAAATTAGAAGAGCGGCGTTCTGTTTTAGAGGAAGAGAATCTAAAAAAATTGAATTTGGCAAAAGAGCTAGCTGCATCTTTTATTGGTAAATTTGTAATATTGGTAAAGCAAGCTTCAGAAGATGGTAAAATTTTCGGCTCTGTAACAACAAGAGAAATAGCGAAATCTTTATTGCAAGAATGTGAAGTGGATCACCGTAATATATCATTCAACGGGGTAAGGATAAGAAATTTAGGTGAATATCAAGTAAGTATAGAATTTCATAGCGAAGTCATAGTGCCAATAGCAGTGCATGTTGTGAGATCAGAAACCGATGCGCACGAGCTAAGACAAGTGAAGATGGAAAGTCAAAAGCCACACCAACAAGAAGGTGAGGCAGTGGAACAAGGTACGGATGAAGAAGTACAAGGTGTGGATGAAGAAGTTGCGGGTGGTAATGAAGCTGATCAAGAATGATCACCCGTTATAGCAGAAAAGCAATCTGCTCAATGTCATCCCAGTCCATTTTTTTCCTGGTCATCCCAGTCCATTTTTTCCTGTCATCCCATTTCCTACTTATGTCATCCCAGTGCGTGACACTGGGATCTAGCTTCTGGACATTATTTTGTGTTTATCAAATCTATTGCCTTTTACATAATTTGCAAGTGCTTTGTATATCTGGATCCCAGTGTCGGAGCACTGGGATGACACCTATGGACTACTGGAATAACACCATTTGCTACGTAAACTGCTTTCAGCAGTACATTGATTATACATTTATTGGAAGAAATCAAAAATGATTCCCCGTTATAGCAGAAAAGAGATGTCTTCCATTTGGGAGGAAAGTAATAAATTTAATATATGGCTTAAAATAGAAAAACTAGCGTGTGAAGCTCAAGCAAAGCTCGAGATTGTTCCAGGTGATGTTGCTCAAAAGCTTTCTGGCGCTATTGATTTTGATGTTCAGCGTATCAACGAAATTGAATCGATTGTAAAACATGATGTTATTGCTTTTCTAACATACGTTGCTGAAAAAGCTAGAGTTGATGTTCGTTATCTCCATTATGGAATGACAAGCTCTGATGTTTTGGATACGTGCCTTGCAGTGCAGCTAAAAGAATCATGTGATATTCTACTTAATAATCTAGAGAACTTACTTTTAGCATTAAAAAAGAAAGCTGAAGAATATAAGGATATTGTATGTGTTGGACGCAGTCACGGAATGCATGCAGAACCAACAATATTTGGACTAAAATTTGCTAGATTTTATGCTGAGTTTGAGCGTAATTATCAAAGATTGATTAACGCACAAAAAGAAGTTTCAACTTGTAAAATATCGGGTGCAGTAGGCAATTTTGCGAATATAGATCCATCTGTCGAGGAATACGTTGCAAAAGAAATGGGCCTTACACCTGAAACTATTTCATCTCAAGTCATTCCTCGGGATAGGCATGCAGTGTTCTTTTCAGTTTTAGGAATTATTGCAAGCTCAATAGAGAATGTTGCAATTGAAATTCGGCATTTACAAAGAACTGAAGTTGGAGAAATCTCTGAGTATTTTTCCACTGGACAAAAGGGAAGTTCTGCTATGCCGCATAAACGTAATCCTATTTTAAGTGAAAATCTGACCGGATTATCACGTTTAATACGGAGCTATGTGTTTCCTGCATTGGAAAATGTTGCGTTGTGGCACGAGCGAGATATATCACACTCGTCTGTAGAAAGATGCATCACTCCTGATGCGTGCATAACAATGGATTTTGCTCTAGTTCGGTTGACAGATTTAATAGATAATCTGGTTATTAATGAGGAAAATATTGAGAAAAACCTACATTCTTCAAAAGGCTTGGTTTTTTCACAACGTGTATTACTCGAGTTGGTAAATAGTGGTTTAACGAGAGAAGATGCGTATAAGATAGTTCAAAGTAATGCGATGAAGGTGAAAGAGAATAATAGTGATTTTTTCACCGAGTTAAAACAAGATAAATCCTTACTCGAAATTATAACACTAGAAAAACTTGAATCATTATTTGATTTCGCTTATTATACAAAGCATGTAGATCACATGTACAATAAGGTTTTTAATTATTAGGCTGAGTAGCTCAGTTGGTAGAGCAGGAGGATCATAATCTCTTGGTCGGGGGTTCGAATCCCTCCTCAGCCACCATATTGTTTATAGATACTAATTTTTGTTTTCTCTTTTACCAACTCCGTTCTTTCTATTAAATTTCTGTTAACTTGCACCTTCCTATTTTATAGCAAAATATTTTTTATCGAGAAATGAGATTTTTCGCAGTATAAAATTGTTATTCGTTATAAAATTAGTAAAAATAGCGGTTTACTTAAAGTTCATTAATTGCTATTTTTAAGGATACAATGTTTACAATAGTGCAATATGCTTAGGCTTTTTTCTAAAATTTTGTTTATATTAATGTTTTCAGTTTCGGGCATTTTTATTGCATATAGCGCTGAAGCTAAGCCAAAAGTAAAGCTTAGTAAGAAATACAGGCCTCCTGGTAACCCTGGTGGTACAAATTTTCATGCAGATGAAGATTTTGCTGAGTCATACAAACTATATGAAAAACGCAGAGCTATTCTGAAGAAAAAAAAATTACAGGATCAAGCTGATGTTAAAAGAAATAAAGAAGCTATAGTAAAAAAGCTAAGAGAAAAAAAAATTATTAGTCTTGATAATGAGTCAAGCAGCGAAGAAGTGTGTATAATTGATGATGAAGAAAATACTATGGTAAATCAACATGGTATTAATATTGCGCGTTTGAGAGGTGCTGTATTTATAGATGATTCTTATCAAGAGCCAATTCCAAGGCATCAACAGGAAGAGCAACAAGAAGGAAGAAAGGTTGCCCAATCGCGAGAAAAAAAAATCTCTCCTATAAGTATCACCATCAAAGAAACTCCACAAAAAGGGATATGCTCATATGATTCCATTGCTAATTTAAGCACTGACGGTAACATAGGTGCTAATACCAAATATAGTTTGAATGGCTCAGAGTCATTTGGAAGTGTAGCTGAAGTAGCAGAATAATATTACAATAGTAGCAGATATTTTGGCCGTTTAAAAATATGTTGAATGAAGATTTGATTGGTTGTAACGATAAAACGTGTGAACTATCACCAATTTCTAGACATAAAACTCACGTTGTAGAGGTTGGAAGAATAAAAATAGGCGGAAATAATCCAATAGTCGTTCAATCTATGGCTCTTGGTGTTCACATAGATCCTGATAATATAAAAAACAGTGCAAAACAATACGCAAAAGAAATAATAGAGCTAGCGTGTGCAGGTTCAGAGTTAGTGCGAATTGCTCTGAACTCAGAGGAAGTAGCAAGGGCGATACCTTACATAGTAGAAGAGCTAAGTAAAGAAGGTTTGGATGGTAAGATATTGGTAGGTTGCGGGCAATATGAGCTGAGCAAATTAATTCAAGATTATTCAGACAATATTAAACTGCTGGGTAAAATTAGGATCAATCCTGGTAATATAGGCTTTGGCAATAAACGTGATGAAAAGTTTGAAAAGGTTATAGAATATGCCATAAAGCATGATCTTCCTGTGCGAATTGGGGTAAATTGGGGTAGCATCGATAAACACCTCTTACAAAAGCTGATGGATGAAAATTCTTTATCCAGTAATTCAAGAACCTCTGATGTTATATTGCGTAAAGCACTTATAATGTCTGCTCTTGGTAGTGCGAAAAAAGCTGAAGATATTGGTCTTAGCCCAAACAAAATAATTATCTCATGTAAAGTTAGCAAAGTACAAGATTTGATTTCAATTTATACAGCACTTGCAAAATTTTCTAATTATGCTCTGCATTTGGGTTTAACCGAAGCTGGTATGGGCAATAAAGGTGTGATAAATACCACAGCAGGGCTTACCTACTTATTACAAAATGGTATCGGAGATACTATCAGAGCTTCTTTGACCCAGCGCCCTGGCGAACCGCGCATGAATGAAGTGGTAGTATGTCAGGAAATATTGCAATCGATAGGCTTGCGCCACTTTTATCCTCAAGTCAATTCATGTCCTGGCTGTGGACGCACGAGTAGCGATCGTTTTCGTGTATTAACTGAAGAAGTAAATAATTATATAAAAGTTCATATGCCAGTATGGAAGGAAAAAAATCCAGGTGTAGAGCATATGAATATTGCTGTTATGGGATGCATAGTAAATGGTCCTGGAGAAAGTAAACACGCAAATTTAGGAATTAGTTTACCTGGGTATGGTGAAAAACCTGTTTCAGCAGTCTACAAGGACGGCAAATATTTTAAGACTTTACAGGGTAATAGTATCTTTGAAGAGTTCAAAGGAATTATCGATAACTACGTAACAGAGCACTATGCACCAGAACTTATGATTAAGAAACAATAGAAGTATTATTGTGAGAATCCCTGAATGCGTGATTTCCGGTATCCTGGTTTGTTTTTGCTGTTTAGCAGGAGTTTTTCTGCAAAAATCCTATTGTTTTTTAATCTATAGTTCTGGTGTTCAATAGATGAAAATCCCATTGCTGAATAAAGCAATGGGATCTTCTTTAAATTAACTATGCGCTAACTTTATTAGCGTTAGCCTTAACTTGTTCAGGCTCTTTCATTTCACTAAACTTACTTGCTATTTTATCAACAGCCCAAACAACTGGTGTTATAGGCAGTGCAAGAATCCCAATGAAAGCAGTTAAAGCATAACTGAAAATTTGGCTAACACAGTTAGAAAATTTTATACTATACTCATCTACCTTTTGTGAGAGCATACCTGAATAATCTATAAGTGAACTTGTTTTATCTTTAAGATCAAACTTGTCTGTTACTTTTGATAATGCCTTTGCTATCAAGTATGTCGTATATGCACATACTAAAGCTAAAGGTTTGAATACTATCATGGCCAGTGTACCAACAATAACACCAAATAATGAAAATACCTCTTGTTTTCTGTTACCTACATAATTATCAGATGCTTCACAGCTTTCAACGCCAGATAGTGGATCCTTAATAGAACCTAGTAAATCATCGACAATCTTTACAGATTCATAAAAACTATTTGCAGGAACGAAATTTCCATTTTTTTCTATAGTAGGAACAGTTCCATACCGAGCATAATCCTTAAAATTTTGCCATATACTTGTTTGTGGAACTGAACTTTCATTTTCTTTTACTATACTTGACATGTTATCTCCTTTAATTAATTATTATATAACTAGTATAACTTAATTTATAAATAATGTCAACATTTTACACTTATCGATAAGTATTGCTTGAGGTATTTACCCGTTACACTCTCTATTGTATCTGTTACTTCTTCTGGTGTTCCAGCTGCAATTACCATTCCACCTTTGACGCCACCTTCTGGACCTATATCTATTATATAATCTGCGATTTTTATAACATGCAAATTGTGCTCAATTACTATAACAGTGTTTCCAAGGTCAACCAATTTATGGAGTATTTTTAGTAAATTATTTATATCTTCAAAATGCAGCCCAGTTGTTGGCTCATCAAGAATATATAATGTTCTTCCTGTGGAGCGCTTCGATAGCTCTTTAGAGAGCTTTATTCGTTGTGCTTCGCCACCGGAAAGCGTTGTTGATGATTGGCCGAGTTTTATATATCCAAGTCCCACTTCCTGCAAAGAAATCAACTTTTCTTTTATTAGAGGAAGATTCTCAAAGAAATCAGAAGCTTGATCGATTGTCATATCAAGCACATCAGATATAGATTTTCCTTCATAGAGAACTTCCAGTGTTTCTCGGTTATATCTTCGTCCTTTACAATGTTCACATTTTACGTAAACGTCTGGAAGAAAATGCATCTCTATTTTTAAATGCCCATCACCTTTACAAGTCTCACACCTTCCTCCTTTGGTATTAAACGAAAACCTACCTATATTATATCCTCGTGCTTTTGACTCTGGAAGACCTGCAAACCAATTTCTTATGTGAGTGAAAATGCCAACGTATGTTGCAGGATTTGATGCAGGTGTTCTGCCGATTGGCGATTGATCGACTTCAATCACTTTATCCATATACTCCAGCCCCTCTATTTTATCGCATTTTCCATATCTCGCAGATCCACCATTTATCTTATACGCTGAATATTTATATAACGTTTCTATTACTAAACTTGACTTTCCTCCACCTGATATTCCTGTAACGCAAATAAGATTCCCTATAGGAAATTCAACGTTTATATTTTTTAAATTATTTTCATGTGCATTAAATATCTTTATTAACTGATCTGATGGTTTTCTTCTTGTTGGAATAGAAATCTCTTTTTTTCCACTTAGGTATTGCCCTGTTATGCTATTTAAATTTTTTTGTACTTGATCAGGTGTGCCTTCTGTAATTACTTTCCCACCATTTACGCCAGCTCCTGGTCCGATATCTATTACATAGTCAGCAGCCATTATTGTATCCTCATCATGCTCAACAACAATTAAGGTGTTTCCCATGTCTCTTAAGTTTTTAAGTGTGGCAATTAATCGATCATTATCACATTGATGAAGGCCAATTGAAGGCTCATCAAGGACATATAAAACTCCTGTGAGCCCAGAACCAATTTGCGATGCAAGCCTAATCCTTTGGCTCTCACCGCCAGAAAGAGTGCTAGATTCACGATCAATTGTTAAATAATCAAGTCCTACATCTTTCAAGAAGGTTAGCCTTTTTATTATTTCGCTTAATATTTTATCTGAGATTTGCTTCTGTTGCTCTGTAAGGTTTTTTGGTAAATTTTTAAACCATTCAAGAGATTCATTGATACTGAGGGCTGATATTTCACCTATATGTTTACTATTAATTTTCACGGTAAGCGCTTCTTTTCTTAATCTAAAGCCATCACATTCCTTACAATTAGCCACAGAGCAGTATCGCTCAATGAGTGTTTCGTCATAATCCATTTGGTTTTCTAATATATTGACCAAACCTTGAAATTTACCAGAGCCAAAAAGTATTATATTCTTTACTTCTTGATCTGTGTTCTTCCACGGAATATCAAGGTTAAATTTGTGTTCTTCAGCCAGTGATAAGATTACATTTTTTAGAAATCCATGAGTTGTTTGCATTTGGCGTCCTACTTGCCCTACTAGCTTTAAAGCGCCACCTGATATTGAAAGTGTTTCATCTGGAACTATTAGCTTGATATCAACACCTAGCCTCTTACCAAGTCCATTGCACGGATTACACGCACCATAAGGACTATTAAAAGAGAATAACCTTGGCTCTATCTCCTCGAGCGTAAACCCTGTCTCAGGACATGCAAAATTCTCTGAAAAAGTCAGAATTTGGCCATTTTTATGCTGAGAATTATGGTCATCTGGTAACTCAACTATTTCCACGTATATTAGACCATGGCCCAGTCTTAATGCAGACTCTATACTACTTGGTAAGCGGTTTCCTATATCGTCTGTTATTGATACTCTATCTGCAACTACAAAAATATCATGTTTCTTATTCTTATCAAGTTTAGGTAGGTCATCTATATTATGAACTTCACCGTCTATTTTTAGCCTTACGTATCCCTGTTTTTTAATTTCCAATATCTCTTTGTAATGCTCACCTTTTCTACCGCGCACAATAGGGGCAAGTATGTATATTTTAGTCTCTAAAGGTAGTGCAACTATAGTATCCACAATTTGGGATACAGTTTGCTTTGTTATTGGCAACCCAGTTCCAGGAGAATAAGGAATTCCTATTCGTGCATATATTAACCGCAGGTAATCGTAAATTTCAGTAACGGTTCCAACAGTTGACCTCGGATTTTTTGAGATCGATTTCTGATTAATAGATATTGCAGGAGAAAGCCCTGTAATTGATTCAACATCGGGTTTATCCTGAATGTTGAGGAATTGACGTGCATAAGCTGAAAGACTTTCAACGTATCGGCGCTGCCCTTCAGCATAAATTGTATCAAATGCGAGGCTTGATTTACCAGAACCACTAAGCCCAGTTACAACAACTAGCTTGTTTTTTGGTATATTTACATCTATGCCTTGTAAATTATGCTCCCTTGCACCCTTAACTCTTATAAAATCATCCATAATTATATCATATTAAGTATACTCAACCATTATATCATTAAAACACATGAAGTTACAAGAATATGTTTGTTATTTATTACTTTATTAATTATCAGACCTCTTGCATAACCAATTTATGGTAAGAAATTTTTAGGAGAAATGAAGGTGAGCACCACAGAATACTTGATGTATTTGAGGAGCGTAAGCAAATTTTAACGCAAAAATTACTATCAGAAAACAGGTTATGCAAGAGGTCTATTGCAACATGAGATCATAAAAAATACTGGGCTTATAACACCAATTTTGGCCAATTTTGGATTATGGATTAAAAAAGGAGAAGAATGTCAATAGCAATTACAGTATGTCTATCATATTGAAAATAGAGTGCTAAATATTTAATATAATATTGACTTTATTGCAATAGTGCTTTAATTAGATAGGTAGCGTTGAAAGTCGTACGTTAATGTCTTTTTTCTTTTATTTTTTTTCAATTCTTAGCATTTTATCTGCTATTTGTGTTATTAGTGTCAGAAATCCTGTGCATGCAGTGTTATTCTTAATTTTTACCTTCATTAATTCAGCGGTGCTTTTTATTCTTCTTGGAGCTGAATTCATCGCTATGATGGTGCTAATAGTCTATATCGGCGCAGTTGCAGTGTTATTTCTTTTTGTAGTTATGATGCTTGATATTGACTACATAAGATTGCGTCAGGGTTTTTCAAAGCATTACACACTTGGTGCTGTGCTCTGTGTTGCATTTTTTTTAATTATTGGTTTTGTCATTCTCAGCTCATCACCTGATATAAGTAATGTTATACATTATAATACCAATAACGTAAAAGCCATTGGTAATTTGCTATATACTGACTATATGTATGCTTTCCATCTTTCTGGTATTCTTCTACTTGTTGCTATTGTTGGTGCAATTGCTCTCACTTTACAAGATAAGAAAAAAGGGGTTAAAAAACAGAATGTGTTAAAACAATTGACGCAATCTTCATCTGTAAAATTAGTTAAAGCTCAATTTGGAAAGGGAATAGAATGGAAATAGGATTAAATCATTTTTTGATAGTTGCTGCTATTTTGTTCACTATTGGAGTGTGTGGTATCTTTATCAATCGTAAAAGCATAATCAATATATTATTATCAATAGAAATATTATTGCTGGCAATCAACATAAACTTGGTTGCTTTTTCTGCTTTTATGAACGATATAGTTGGGCAAATCTTTGTTATGTTTGTTTTAACTGTTGCTGCAGCAGAGTCGGGTATTGGACTTGCGATATTAGTTGTATATTATAGGAGTCGTGGCAACATAGATGTTGAACAAGCAAATTTAATGAAAGAATAAAAGTATGACGGATATACTGAAATTAATAGTATTTTTGCCACTGCTTGGTTCATTGTTTGCAGCTTTTTTTAGAAAGGATATTTTTAGTCAGTTAATTACAACTGCAGGGATTGGAATATCTGCGGCTTTATCTTGGTATGTTTTTCTTAACTTCTCTGAAAATCATCATTTAGTTTTATTTCCTCTCTTTTCATTAAGCGTACTAAAGTTAAATTGGGCGATTAATGTTGATGCTCTCTCGTCTTTAATGTTGATTGTTATTACTACAGTTTCGCTGGTTGTGCACCTCTATTCCATCGGTTATATGAAGCATGATAAGGGAAAAGCGAGATTTTTCTCTTATTTATCACTGTTTACATTTTGCATGATTGTGCTCGTAGTAAGTGACAATTTTGTACAACTTTTCTTCGGCTGGGAAGGAGTTGGTTTATGCTCTTATTTACTGATAGGGTTTTGGTTTCAAAAATATTCTGCCAATAATGCGGCAATCAAAGCTTTTATTGTAAATAGGGTAGGGGACTTTGCACTGTTGATTGGAATTTTTCTTATTTATTACACATTTCATTCTTTAGAATTTGCGTATATATTTGATACAGCCGATTTGCTTGGCACTCAGAACATTAAAGCGTTCTGTTGTGAATTCAAAACTATTCACATAATATGCATATTACTTTTTATTGGCTGTATGGGAAAATCCGCGCAACTTGGTCTACATGTTTGGTTACCAGATGCAATGGAAGGACCAACTCCTGTTTCTGCACTCATTCATGCTGCAACTATGGTAACAGCAGGTATATTTTTAATAGCAAAATGTTCTCCGCTCTTTGAATTATCAAATGTTGCAAGGGAGTTAATAGTTATTGTTGGGGCACTTACTGCTTTTTTTGCAGCTACGGTTGCGATTACCCAGAATGACATAAAGAAGATAATTGCTTATTCAACATGCAGTCAACTTGGTTATATGTTTATGGCGTGTGGGCTTTCTGCCTATAACATCGCTATCTTCCATTTAATGACACATGCTTTTTTTAAAGCACTTCTGTTTCTTGGTGCAGGAAATGTAATTCATGCGATGCATCATGAACAAAATATTCAGAAAATGGGAAACTGCTGGAAGAAAATTCCTTACACCTATGCTCTTATGTGGATTGGGTCTCTTGCGCTTTCTGGTGTGTTTCCATTTGCGGGTTTTTACTCAAAGGATTTAATCATTGAACACGCTTATAGTACTGATAGTTTTGCTTTTGTGATAAGCTTAATCGTTGCATTCTTTACAGCATTTTATTCTTGGAGATTATTACTCCTTGTGTTCCACGGTAAAGCACAAGGTAACTTGAAAGTGCATGAAGCACCAAAAATTATGCTTATACCTCTACTTATTCTTGCATTTGGGTCTGTGTTTTCTGGAATATGGGGAGAAAATATTTTGAATATCACTAGCAATGAGTTTTGGAAATCAAGTCTAGTGGTTACTGATGGGCATGAAGTTCACAACTTTTTTATAAAGCTTTTACCAACTTTAGTGAGTCTAAGTGGAATAGCACTTGCCTACCTTATTTATCACTATCAATTAGTTAAACAAATTAAGAGCAAATTTTTACTTAGGTTTTTACAGAATAAATGGTACTTTGATGAAGTGTATGAGTTTGTGATAATCGCACCAATAAGGCTTATATCTAGGCTCTTATGGAAGTTCGATGTTAAAGTTATTGATTCATTTGGACCAAATGGTATTGTAAGTGTTGTTAACAGATGTTCAAAAAACTCTATAAAATTGCAAACTGGCTATATATTTGATTATGCATTTATTATGTTTGTTAGTTTAATAATTGGTGCTTTATATATTATTGGAATGAAATAGAAAGTGTTGTTACTTAGTATATTTTTGCTTCCGATAGTCGGAGCTATAATTTTATCTTTAGTAAAGATTGATCATAAGTCTCTATACTTAAGGCTTATATCACTATTTTTTACTGTTCTTCCATTTTTGCTCAGTGTTATAATTTTTGTAGAGTTTGATTATAACAATTCGGACTTTCAATTTGTAAGTTACCCGATCAAAGATGTTGGGATAGGGGTGGATGGAATATCACTACTTTTCCTTTTATTGACAACTTTTTTGTTTGTCATTTGTATACTCTACAATTGTAAAATGACTGATACGAATCTAAAGCCATACATGGCTTTATTTCTGCTGCTTGAGAGTTTTGTAATAGGGTTCTTTATTTCACTCAATGCCATAAGCTTTTATGTGTTTTTTGAAGCTGTTTTAATACCAATGTTTTTTATTATTGGCGTTTGGGGGGGGAAGCAAAGGGTGTATGCAACATTTAAATTGTTTCTCTATACGCTCACTGGCTCGTTATTATTTCTGCTTGGGTTGGTATACATTTACAGTATCTTTGGAACGCTTAATATACAAGAATTAACTAAGGTAATGCCAAACCTTGACTTCAAAGTGCAGTCATTGCTGTGGATTGCATTTTTTGTTTCTTTTGCAATAAAAGTGCCGATGTTTCCATTTCATACTTGGCTGCCTGATGCGCATGTGCAGTCACCAACTTCTGGATCTGTGATTTTAGCTGGTCTGCTTATCAAAATGGGAGGATATGGATTTTTAAGATTCTCTATTCCGATGCTTCCTGATGCAAGTTTACACTTTGCAAATTTCGTTATTGTTCTCAGTGCCATTGCAGTAATATATGCATCTTTAGTTGCGTTTGCTCAGGATGACATAAAGAAATTAATAGCCTATTCTTCGATAGCTCATATGGGAATTGTGACTGCCGGACTGTTCTCTTTTAATGAAGAGGGGGTGCTTGGGGCTGTATTCCAAATGATTAGTCACGGTCTTATTTCTGCTGCGTTATTCTTATGCGTTGGAATGCTCTATACTAGAACTGGAACCTTAAAAATTGCAAAATATTTTGGTATAGTAAACACAATGCCAAGGTTTGGATTCATGTTCATTTTGTTTTCAATGGCTTCAATAGGTCTGCCTGGCACATCTGGATTTATAGGTGAGTTTTTGGCTATGGTTGGAATATTTAAGAGCATCAAATTTTTCACAGGTTTCATTGCGCTTGGCACTATTTTAAGTGCTATATATATGCTGAATTTGTGTAAGCAGGCAATATGGGGTGTTAGCTATTCTAACTTATTAAATAATCGTTTGGATAAAATAGAGTTATCTGTTCTAGTTCTGCTTGCAGCGTTCGTTATTTTTCTTGGGTTTTACCCAACGCTTGTACTTAGTTATTTGAAGCCGTGCATGGCGAATTTGTTAGTCAAATATAATACGCTATGAATTATCTACAGATATTGCCAGAAACGTTCTCTATTATCTCCTCATTAATACTACTGCTGCTTGGAATTATATTTAACCGCCGTGTCACTAACCTACTAGTGCTTGGTTGCACAGTGGTCACTTTGATTATTTTAATTTTTTCGGTCGAAATTAATGACATTTTTCTCTTTAATTCGTTATTAAAGCTCAATTTATACATTAGATCGGCCCAAGGGTTAATTCTTAGCACAGGGATTTTAGTACTTTTACTGCTGAACCTATCAAAATATAGCTATAAATATGAATTTTCCATATTGATTCTTTTTTCGCTGTTTGGCATGATAACTTTAGTGTCAGCAAATAGTCTGATTTCTTTTTACTTAGCTTTTGAGCTAATGAGTATACCTTTATATGTTCTTGCGAGCTTTAATAGAGATTCAGTTTACTCATGTGAAGCTGGGGTAAAATATTTCACGCTTAGCGCTTTGTCCTCATGCATTATGCTGTATGGCATGTCATTACTTTATGGATATACAGGGCAAACCAATTTCTCTGAGCTCAGTTTATTTTTGCAAAACAATCAAATAACTTATGGAATAGTTTTCGGATTGGTTTTTATTCTGATTGGCTTATGCTTTAAATTAGCTGTTGCTCCTTTTCATATGTGGGCTCCTGATGTTTATCAAGGTGCTCCAACTATAGTCACTGCATTCTTTTCTACTGCTCCAAAAGCTACGCTTTTAGTATTTTTAATTCGCTTCATTAATGAAGAGTTGGTTGGTATACAAAAATACGTTCAGCCTATCCTCATATACGTTTCAGTATTATCTGTCCTTATTTCAGCTTTTGGGGCTTTGCGCCAGAAAAATTTGAAAAGATTGTTTGCTTACAGTTCAATCGGTCACGTTGGTTTTATATTTGCCGCACTTTCTATCTTCACACAAGCTGGAATAAGTAGTGCATTGATGTATTTGGTGATATATATCATCACAAGTATAGGGTTATTTTCATATTTCATACAAATTGACGATGATGATTGCAACATTGCGAATTTATCTGGTATAGGAAAAAAACAACCGATTTTAGCTTTTCACCTTTCTTTGCTACTACTTTCGATGTCAGGAATACCGCCGCTTGCAGGTTTTTTTGCTAAATTTTTTATATTCAAAAGCTTAATAAACTCTGGCTTTATTAGTTTATCTTTAGTTTTAGTGATAGCGAGCGTAATATCGTGTTACTACTATCTAAATATCATGAAAGCTATGTATTTTGATAAGGTTAGCAGTAGTAAAATTGATTGTTCCAAAGGTTTGCTTGTGGTTACTATAGTAGCCTCATTGGTCAATCTCATTCTTTTCTTATATGTAGAAGATCTTTATTTATTGCTTAGTGCATTGACAAATTAGTGAGTTAGTGTTTATAATTAATTGATTTTTAATATTTTCTGGGGAGAAAAATGAGTAAAAGAAAAACTGTTTTAAAATTTGCAATTGCCGCTGTCTTACTAGGTGGATCTAGCACTGTAGCTGTTTTGTATTTTCCTTATGTTGCTTTAGCAATTAAATCTGGTGTGGTGGTTTCTGCGGCGCCTATCGTAATTTTTGCTATTTCTGCAATGGTCGCATTAGCTTCGGTAATCACGTTAGGTGTATTAGCTGTTTCTGCCATGTGCAGTAAAGGTAAATCTAATGAGGTTAGTGGAGAACCAAGAAGTAAAAATGAAGAAGAAGGACAAAGCTTAGTACAAGAAGAAGAGCAAGCTGTGCCTATTCCTACGCCACCGTTGCTTCCACAAGAGCCCGAAGAGTTAGTTACTCCTGTTCTACAACAACAACCAGGTGATAATTTAATAGAAGAGATGGAAACACCGCAACATGAAGAAGATACTAATTTTATGGATAATGGTGATAGTGCTGAGCAGCAAGCTGAGCAAACAAAAGAATCGTTACCATCGTTGCCACCATATCCAGAGCCAATTTCTCCTATGAATAACCTAGAATCTTTACCACTTCCTAATTTGCCATCGGGTGCACATCATAGTTTAAGGAATGCTAGGAATCTTCTTCCAAGTCCTTCTCAACAAACTAGGGTGAAGGTATTATATAACAGTACAGAAGATTCATTGCCTCCTTCTCCTCCCATAGAACCTCTAAATAGCATGAATCAATTCCGACCATTTCCAAAATTACCATCAATTGTTGTAGATGGACATAATGGTTCTAGATATTCTAGTCATTCTGTTCAAAATTGTGGGACACAAAATGAGGATAGGACATTTTATCAGGAAGAAGAACCATCATTATCTTCGTTTATAAGTAGCCTATATGGATCACATTATAGCGCATCATCAGATTCGTCATCATCTTCATGGAGCACATCACCTCTGAGTAGCCTAAATGGCTCATCTTCTTCTAGCGTATCATCAGATTGTAGTAATAGTTCATATGATCAACAATCTAGCTTACCGATCGCTATTCAATTGAAGACAGCGCTTGCTGAACGTGCACAGCAACATAATCAAGCTGGTTTTGTAGTAGAGCAAGGGTATTATAATAGCGCTACTGGACAAGCACTTAATTCCATGGACGCTGCTCATATGAGTATGATTAACGATGATTTTGGTAGTAGCTATTTAAGTAGCACTGTGCCAAATTCTATGCCACCATTGAATAACGTGCATGATATAATGCATTACAGGCAAAATCATCCTGGTGAGAGCGATTTATCATCATCCATACCTGGTTCTATGATGGTGGGAGGAAGTATTAATATCTCTTTGCAACAACCTAGAGTGAATCGGGTAGTACGATCTGATTTACCAGCCTACGATGTAAATAATAGAAATTTTGACAGCATTGATCCTGTTATAGTCGAATATAGTGCACAAAGTAATCAAAGTACTAATAATGAAGAGGAAATCGATCAATATTTTAGCGATAATGAAGAAGGTCCTAATGATTTCGGATTTTATGTAAGTTCTACTGGCCAACCACTATATGGAAATATAGAATCACCCAATTCTGTTGTGCTAGAGTATAGTACACAAGATCAAAATATAGAAAGTGGTCCTAGTGCGATGTTGTGGGATGTAAATAATCAGCAATATGTCAGTATGCAACCACTATCAGGTTCTCCTAGCCGTAGTAATGGTTGAAGTATTCGAAAATTTTCATATCCATCACTACAAAGAAGTTTCAAGCACTAATGAAGAAGCACGTGATTTAATTGATAAAGAAATATCAACTGAAACAGTTATTATCGCTGACAAACAAACAAATGGCAGGGGACGCACTGGAAAAAGCTGGGTCTCTCCTGAGGGTAATTTTTATGCGAGCTTAATTATAGAACCCTTGCACAACCATGATCTAAGTGAGGAATCAGCAGCACACTTTGGTGTCATCCCAGCAACCCATCCTGTCATCCAAGTAGCTGACTACTCGGATCCAGGAAAAAAAGTGTGGATTCCAGCGTCACGGACTGGAATGACAGGAAGAGGGGCAATGAACCAAAAAACAGATGTAAACAAATTAACAGAATTGACTTTTATTGCAGCTCTTGCCGTAGGGAACACGTTACTTTCATTAATGAATGACAGTAACATTCAGTATAAATGGCCAAACGATATTCTAATTGATGGTAAAAAAATCAGTGGAATATTACTTGAAAGAAAATCCAATTCGAATTGGCTCATTATAGGAATTGGGATTAATATTAATCATGCGCCACTGGCGGAGGCAACGTGTATTAGTAGATTTTTTGCACAACCCAGTGTCATCCCAGTGCCTGACACTGGGATCCAAAAAGAAGCATGGATTCCAGCGTCCGCTACTTGCATGACACCTTTAGATTTACTAAAAGAATTAATAACAAACTTTAATAAACTAAGAAAAGAGTGGCTACTTAGTGGATTTCTTGCTATAAGAGCAATGTGGTTACAAAGAGCATTTAAGCTAAATAAGCAAATCAGTATAAAATTATCTGACAAATTGTATGAAGGAGCTTTTACTGATATAGATAAAAGTGGTAGATTAGTATTGCAGCAAAAAGATGGAAGCTTAATTTATTTTGATGCAGGAGAGTTATTTATCGATGATACATTATGAATACGTATGTGTTTTTTGCTTATCTTATTAGCTTTACATTGATTATAGGAGAATTGTTTTTCACTTTCTCTTGCTATATGAAAAGTAAAAAAATCTTAAGAGAGATTGAAAAGAGTAATGAAAAAAAAACATAAGCGATTACTTATAACTTCAGGGGTTCTCTGCTTTTTAAGTTGTGTAGTCTTTTTTATTTTAACAACACTCAAAGAGAATATTTCATTCTTCTATACAGTCAGTGAAGCTGTAGTTTTGCAAAATAATCAAAAGCCAATCCGTGTTGGTGGTATGGTCGTTGAAGATAGTGTGATACGGGACGAAAGCGAAGTAGCTTTTCAAATAACAGATTTTAACAAAAGTATTGTAGTGAAATATCATGGGATACTTCCACCGATGTTTTCAGAGAAAAGTGGTATTGTTGTGCAAGGTAAAATGATTAGTAGTGATACTTTTTTTGCAGACACAGTGTTTGCAAAACATGATGAAAACTATATGCCAAAAATTATGAAATAAATTTCCTTTTCACCAGAATATGGATAGCTTTTTAAATGGAATTTTCAATTGGCTGTTTTAATTCTTGCAATGCTTCTATAGTATTAGATGGTTTATCTTGCTCTACTTCTCCATCTTGAACATTTTGTTCAAGTTTATTTTGTTTGTCTTGGCATGATTTTTCTAAATCTGCATTTGCTTGATTGGTTATGCGTGTCGAGTGAATGAATTCTGGTATAAGATAACAAAGCATAACAAGTATAATCAAAGCACACATTGCCGTAAAAGGTGTAAAGAACATTCCAAATCCACCTATCACACGTGGTATTATTTCTGCGCTGTTACATAATTGTGAAAAATATTTTATCCCTAGGCAAGAAAACAGCGTGCATAACGTCATTACTAGAGCTAAACCAATTATTGGTTTCATAATAAACTCACGTACAATTTTGTTGTTAGCGTTAATTAGTTTTATTTTTTGCTCTTCATTAAATTCTGACCTTGGATCTAGAGCAAATTTAGTAGCTGTGTCTGCTAGCCATGTGAAATTGCAACAGTTTTGATTAATAGATTTAATGGTAAAGTCAAGTAGCGTCAAATCTCGGTCATTTTTGATGTTTAGATCTATACCTTTATTTTCAAGAAATATATTTATGATATTTGAATTGCATTCTCGAACAGCATTGAACATTAGCTTTGGATTTTTATACAATTCTGATAAGATTTCATCTTTAATACTTTGCTCTATATTTGGGTCTTGAAGAAGGGCGTCTGTAAAATTTATATTTATATTAGCACTTTTAATAGCAAGATCTATCAGTGCATTTCTATTGGTATTTACTTTCTGGTGAGCTAAAAGTTTTTTAGCTATTTTAACATTCTCTAACATTATAGCTAACTCAAGTGGTGTCAAACCCTCATCATTTTTGATGTCTTGGTTTATGCCTTCTGCACTAAGAAGAATATCTACAACTTCACTGAGATCATTGTAAACAGCAAGGTGTAGTGGCGTATAGCCAACGTACGGTTTAACAGCATCATTCCATATTTTGCTTTTTAAATTGCCTTGAATTTTATAATTAATGGTGTTTTCTAGATTAATACTGCGTCCTAATTCGCAAAGAGTATTGTAAGTAGGATTACGTTCAGCAAATGAAATAGTGTTTCTTCCCGAGTTCCTTATATCTAAATAATAGTTAATGAATTCAATACGGGTATGTTCATTATGTAACAAAATCGCTGCACTAAATGGATTTATTTTTTCTTTCCAGTCTATGAATTCATCATCTATGAAATCTGTACTATTTACTTTATGTTGGAAAGTACATTTAAGACACTTGGAAAAGAAGTTAATGAGTCTTTCTACATCTGCGTGTACTTCCTCTGGTAATGGTAAGTCTTTATCAACTTGTGCGTGCATAGATCTTAGTAATGAATCTTAAGTAATATAAATCTACACTCATTTCAATGAAATATCAACTAGTTTATTAAAATACATAAAATTTTTATGAATAAAATCAACTTTCTAAAATTCATTGAGCTATGCTTTCAAACAGTTGTGCCTGGATGTGAATATAATGATTATAAGTACATAAAAGTTATAGCAGATAGGCTGGAAGCTGCAAGTGTTGGTAAAGTGAGACGAGTAATATTTAATATGCCGCCACGTTCAATGAAGTCTATATGCATAAGTGTTGCTTGGCCTGCGTGGATACTTGGAAATCAGCCAACTGCAAGAATAATAGTTGCAAGTTATTCTCAAAATTTGAGTGAAAAGCATTCACTTGACACTAGATGCATAATGCAATCGGATTGGTACAAAGAGCTTTTTCCGGAGGTGAAATTATCTAAGGACCAGAACACTAAATATAAATTTCAAACTCTGCAGAGAGGGTTTAGAATTGCGACATCTGTTGGTGGAACATTAACAGGGGAGGGGGGCGATTTTATTATTATGGATGATCCGCTAAACCCTGCGCAAGCTTTGAGTGAAACATTTAGAAAGCGTGCCAAAAACTGGTGTGATCAAACTTTAATTACGAGACTGAATGATAGAAAAAAGGGAGTGATTGTTCTTGTGATGCATAGGCTGCACATGGAAGATTTAACAGGTCATCTTCTCTCCAAGCCAAAGAATATATGGCATCACATCTGTTTACCGATGATTTCTGAAAAAGCTGAAACCATTTATTCAAGCAAAACAGCACCTACTTTTCCTGTTATTTCACCACCTTCCTCGCCTGTCATTCCAGCGCCCTCTTTCCCTGTCATTCCAGCGCGTGACGCTGGAATCCAGAAAAACAATGAACATAGATCCCAGTGTCGGAGCACTGGGATGACACCATATTGTAGCACTGGAATGATGCCACCTACAGAGATACTCTATTCAAGAGAGGAAGGCCAATTATTATATCCTTTAGATGGAGGAAAAGAAGAAGTTGAGATGATAAAAATAGAACTAGGGAGTTACGCTTTTGCTGCTCAGTATCAACAGAATCCTTTACCGCTTTCAAGTGGGATAATTAAGCAAGAATGGCTTAAGCGCTATAAAAATTTTCCTGATAATCTTTCACATGTGACCCAAAGCTGGGATACTGCGGTTTCAACGAGTGATGCTAGCGATTTTAGCGTCTGCACCACCTGGGCAAAAATAGAGAATAAATTCTACTTACTTGATGTATATCGTGCAAAACTTGAATATCCAAAACTTAAAGAGCAGGTTTTATCTTTAGAGTCAAGATGGGCTCCACATGCGATTTTAATTGAAGCGAAAACGAGCGGTCAACAATTATCTCAAGAGCTGAAGATTATTAGCGATTTACCTATTATCGAAATAGTTCCACATAATGATAAGCTCACTAGATTTCATCAAATTGTTCCGATAATAGAGTCCGGCAGAGTTTTTCTCCCGCATCAAGCGGGATGGTTAAGTGACTTTGAGTATGAAGTCATGATTTTCCCAGAAGCTCGTCATGATGATCAAGTAGATAGCATGGTGCAATATCTACAATGGGTAAGAAAAATGAATGATAATACTCTAAGAATCAGAGATTTTAACTTAAGATTTTAATAAAGCGCTTGAATAATTATTTTTGTGTGTTAGTATTTAGTATGTTCATTAATAAAAGGTAGGAATGCATATGTTTAAATCAATCTGGAAAATTTTAGGTTTTTTAGCTGGTTTTAGCACACAAGCTGAAACACAAACTCAAACACAAGCTGAAATACAAATTAAAACACAAGCTGAAGTACAAGCTGAAATACACACTTTAATCGATCTTATAAAAGATGATAATTTTTTAGAATTTAAAAAAAGATTATCTAGCGCTAGGGGTGATGAATTATTGAATACACTTAAATATATCAGTGACAATTCTGGTATTGATTTAAGGTATATTTCAAATATATCAGATGTATTGAGGCAAGAAGGAAAGCAGTCTTTATTAAATGAGATATATAACTATTCATTAAATAGTAGTAATATTCTTTTACAGAAAACAATTGGAACGGTAAGGCAAGACGTAGAATTTGAAAACAGTGCGCTGGAACGTTTACAAGAACTTCACAAAGGAAAAATGGCACATGATAACCGTGGGAAAATATTAACACCAATTGCAGAAGCAAGTAAGGAAGACGATGCTAATGAAAGGTTCCCTAATCTGATGGCATTTATTGAAGCTCATGAGCCAGTGGAGTTGTTATTGAATACAATCCATCAAAGTGGAACAAGTAAACAATATTTATTGCAAGAAATGAAGAGTTTTGATAGCAATAAGGAATCGCAAACTGAGAAGGAAAATAGAGATACTGATCATAAGACATTAGAGTTATTAAAATGTTTAAAGCGTGATAATAGAGCTACACATCCTCAAATTATACCTATACTACAATTGGTAGCCAATGATGTATTATCTAACGAAGGAAGTTGTGCAATATACACAGAAACCGAGAAATTTGCTAATGAAGATGATGTCTTACGGAAGCTTCTCAATGATATAAAAGAGGACATGAATTTATTGCAAGAACTGAAGAGTTTTAATAGCGATAACGCTGAGGATATGCAAAAGTTTCAGCAAATAAAAGAAAAGATACTAAAAGAAGAAGCTAAATTACTTAGAACTTGGAAATACGTTCGTGAAAATGGAAGTAATTACTTCTGCAATGGATTGCAAACTGAAAAAGAAAGTAGAAATCTTGATAACCAAAATAGAAACCTTGATTACAATGCACTACAATCCTTAGAAGATTGTTTGCAGTGTGGTGCATCTTCTACAATTTCTACAATTGAAGAAATATTAAAGCCAGTAGCGCAAGATGAACTATTGAACAATGGTGGTGTATATATAAAAACTATAGAACATATTAAGCGTATAGGGGAAAATGAACTTGTTTTACAAGTTTACAATAGTATCATAGCTCATGAAAACGACCTGAATTTATTGCAAAAACTGAAGAGTTTTGATAGCAATAACGTTGGAGATAGACAAAAGTTTAAGGAAATAAAAGCAGAACTACTAGAAAAACAAGCTGAATTCTCTATAACTTGGAGATATATCTGTGAGAATAGACATAATCCTTTCTTCAACGAATTGCAAACCGAGAGGGAAAATAGAGAACGTGATGATAGTGCATTAAAATCCTTGGAAAGTGCTTGGCTGGAGCGTAAATTTTCTACAATTGAACGAATATTAATACCAGTAGTGAAGGATAAATTATTTAACGCAGGTGGCGTATATAAAAAAACTACCCCATTCATTAATGAACATAGTTTGTTACGGGAAATTTTTGACGACACTGTAAAGGAAGAAGAAGAACAAGTAGAGGCAAATTCATCTTTAACTGACCCAGCCACTTTGAATGTGAAAGAAAACTCTCTTGCTCAAGGTAATACTCTGTAAATTGAAATTATAAGATTGCTACATCAACTGAAAAGCTGGTGTAGCTCTTATTTCCAACGGTTACGCTTATCCACACTTAGAAAAATTGCAAAAGTAAACAGTCAAAACATAGCTCCCTGTAAAATAAATTGAAGCAAGCTGTCATATAAGAATACAAAACTCGAAGGTGACTAAGTGGTTTTTCCTAACCATCACTTTTTGGGGCCATACATTCACGAACAAATAAAAGAACTGGTTTGAAAGAGGTATGACATTGTATGAAAAAAATAAAGTTGTATAACCATGTTATATAGCTAATTAGGAAAAGATTTTACAGAATTAAATTTTATGATAATTGAAATATAGCCAACCCAAAAAAATTGCTTTGGATTGGCTATAAAAGAGTATATTATAGTTGCTGTTAAAGCTGCTTTGGTTGTGTTACATGTTGTGTTGGGTTTGGACTATCAACACTTTTAGATGGCATTATTGCTTTTGTAAAAGCAGCAATTTTTTCATTTCCAGATACTTCAGACACTGAGCTTAAAAATTCTTTCAGTGACATTGTAACGCCATTTGTTTGTGCTGGTTGGTGATATAATACACCAAACCTTTCAAACAATGATAATAAACCTGACTTTTGAGAGCTTGAGCTACTCACAGATGATTTACTTACGTTACTGCTCTTCACATCACTTCTTTCAATACTTTCTTGCGGTCTGTAAGGTATAAAAACATTCTGATTGAAATTGATTTTATCTATAATTCTATGGTTTTTACCTTGTTTATCTTTATATTCATGCTTTTCCATTACATCAAGTAATTCACAAGCAGAATCTGGATTATACCTAGCATAATCAACAAGCTTAACAACTAACTCTGCAAAATTTTCCTTTGGTTGTCTTTGCTCTAGTAAAAATTTAAAGACTTCTTTGTAGTGTTCAGCTTTTTCATCATGACCTTCATTGCGATTTTCAATATACTTTCGAGTGCATGTCTCATATAAAGTTGTCATTTTAGTTAGATATCTTCCAATAAAAGGAAACTTTGACTTAAGCACTTCTTTATAGCTTGTGCCTTCTGGTATTTTTTTCTCAGGATCAAGTACTGGCTGTGCTAATAGCATTTTTAATATCGATATACTTTTTTCACTATGTAACAATGCTTCAATGGTATCTGGAGATTTTTGTTCTCGAATTGCATCTCTAATGTCCCTTATGTTATCTTTAGTGAGAGAACGCCATAGATCTTTCAATGTCAATCTAGTACTAGGTAGAATTGCTCTAATGATATCTAAAAGCGCTTGTCCTTCGATTTTTTTGTTTTGTGTCATAATATTACCTCAAATTTCTATTAAAAATAGTAGTTTAGTAAGTGATTACAACTTATGCAAGAGTTTTTTTTAAATTATTTTACTAAATTTGTTGTCTTTATTATTTTAATGCAAAGATTTTAATATTTAAGGTATTTTTCATATTATACGTCTTATTATTGATGAACATCGTAACAGAGATTATATAAGTTTACATAACGCGCGGAGGCTGCTAATGGTTGATAACAAGACGACTTTGAATTTTGAAATAGAAAGAGGCGAACCTATAGATAGGTACTACTTTTCGGCACGTATGAAGCTTACGGATGAAAGTAAAAACCTTTTGCGTAAGGAACTCGGAAATTCCATTCAACTGAATAACCTAGATAGTTATTTTGATCTTGAGTCCGAAAATTTCTATATCTATCGTAATTCATACGGCAACAGAGATGAGCTATACGTTAAGGATAGTAATGGCAAATACTTAGCATCTGGTCTTCCACTTAACCACTATGGATTTTCATTAGATCTTAATGGATCTTCAGTTGTAGATTATGGCTTTTACCCACGATACGCGATCTATAATCCAGATCATTATGATAAAGCGCAGGAAAAAGTATTTGATGACGGTGGCAAATTATTACCAACTGTACTAAATATATTGGATAATTCATTAAGAAATGAAGGCAACTTAACCACACAAGAAATATTTTCACATTTGCAGAACGAAATTGCTGAAAAAGAGGCAAAATTGGCAAGAGAAAAAAGACATGTAGAAGAAGAGTTAAGCAAAAAGAATGAAGAACTAACAGAATTTATAGAAAAAGGTGAAATTAGTTTATTTAAAGTAACAAAAGGTTATGATACAGGTAACGGGCACTTTGCTGTAATTTTGCAATCTAAGGGCGGTGAACAAACTATTACCCTTGATTCTAATAAATTCTACATAGCGGAATATGAAGGTAGCGAATTCTTGCATTGTACTAATTCTGACTATGATATGCTGCTCGGACATGAAGATTTATTTTTTGTACTAAATAAGAGCTCATATCCTGATCTTGCAAGTGGATTTTACTCAGCACATGATCTTGATTCCTATGCAAAAGATTTAAATACTAGCAATAAGCTTTTTGGTGATTCTCAGTTATCTGAAAGCTTGTCTAGGGTCGTAGAGAGAAGTGGCGAAGTAGTTTCAGAAAAACAAAATTTTCAAGCTGAACAAACTGTCCAAGCTGAACAAACTGAAAGAGAAGTTGCTGTGGAAAAACCAAAAAGTGAACACAGAATAAAGAAAAGGGAACTTAGGGCAGAAGAGGAAAATGAAGAAGATAATAATATAGAGCAAACAGTAAATACTAAAACGAGAGAAGAAGCACGTACGATGGAACCTCAAGTGTCACAAGAGCTTATGCAGAATTTATTTCCGAATAAAGAGTATGTAGTAATAAATGATAAGCTTACAATAGAAGTAAAATATGGCGGATTAACTAGCTACACACCTGAATATATCAAGCAAACTGTGAAAGATGCTTATGGGGCTTGGTCTGAAAATTTTTATGCTCAAAAGGGTGCTCATGGCGATTCGGTAAAATTGCAACTTTATGTATTCAAAAACTACGATGAGTATAAAGCTCACATAAAGGAACTCTCAGGCGGTAAAGATCATAATGAATTATGGGGTGGTGGAACAGTACGTGCACATGGAGCAGGTGGCACAATAGCGAAGACTTTTATTGTTGGAGATGTCAATGGCTTACTCTGCGCAAAATCTAAAATTTTGATGGAAAAGATGAGCGATGCATTCCTTGAGTATGCAACTGGCAATCTAAATGAAGTGCCTGAGGTTTTACGCACCGGTATGAAGCTTTTCATGTGGAGTTATGATGCAGCTAAGAAAGAAAGCACACGTGATATGCACTATACAAAAGAAGCATATCAGAAAATGCAAGAATCTGGTCATGACACGCCATATGAAATAGCTACTATGGCTAATGACTATAGAATAGCAGATTGTTTAGTCACATTCTTGCAGGAAAAACATCCTCAATCCATTAAGCAGTTACTTACTGAAATACCTTCCGGTAGGAATCAGGCAATATCAAAATTTACGCAGCTTTTAAATGATTCAGGAATTGAAATAGAATTTAAACAGTGGATGGAAGTTAAAAGTGGCAATAAGGTTGCTGCAGAACTTACGCCAGATAATGAGGTTGTAACTTTTGGTGAGCACAAGATTCATATAAATCTAAAATATGATAATGAAGAACTAAGTCAGAATAAGTTGAGTAGTATAAAAGGTGCTATTCATGATGCAATAGGGGATTTTGATTCGGCATTTGGTATTAACAACTCTCAGCCTTGGCATAATATACCAAATAAGGTTAACGTTTTTGTGTTCAACACAAAAAGTGACTATGAAAATTATCTAAAAGAGCTAAATGTTGATGCTGAAGGCCATTCTGGTTTGACACGTCAAGGCCGCGGTTCAGAAGTTCATGTTTACTTTTACCTTCAAGATCAATTTGAAAGTTCATGTAAAACTCTGAAACACGAATTGGGGCATGCTTTAACTATGATCAATTCTTATTATGGTACAGGCAATGTTTTACCACTGGCTATGCATGAGGGGGTTGCTAATTATGTTGCAGGTTTAGAGAATGGTCAGCATGTAAATGATCATGGAGACATTCAAGCTCTTTCTGCAATAAAAAATAAGGATCTTAAACCAGATGAGATACTGCGCGATAATTACCAAGGAACACATTATTATTCAGAAGCAGAACAGGTAATAAAATTTCTTGAGCATAAGCATCCTGATATGCTTGATAGCTTGTTAAAAAGCCTTTCTACGCATGGTACAAATAAATCTCAAGGTAGTGAATTCGTTGAAGATTTTTTAACTACCTTGAGAGGTTATGATCAAGAGTTTAAAGGATGGGTTGCAGATCAGATAAGCAGCAAATCATCTTCAGCTTATCAAAGCAGCCACGATGCAGAACAGATGCAGGCAGATAGCAGCGCAAGTGAATCATCTTCAGATAATCAAAAACGGGATAAAAGATCAGCTACAAGTGAAGAGGATGATGAGCAAGAAAGTGTTATGGCAAGTGTAATAGAAAATATGGGTGAAAATTCTGGTATTGCTGAAGTAGACTCTAGCAGCGTTGAAAGTGCACAGCATCCATTAAAAATAAGAGCAAGTGGGCCACTTGAAGTGGGAAAGTATAAAGTGGAGCTTCAGGTTACATATGATGATGTAACAAATTTTTATGACACTATAAAGAATAAGTACTACACCAGTAAAGAATATAACTATGAGCAAGTTATGGTGTTATATAATAGTATTATTACACCAGCTGCTCAGCATTATGAAGAGCCTATAACTCTTGCTGAAGCTTACGTTGCAGGTGATCATCTATTTATTAAGGATCAAGATTTCGGAACTTTAAGTGATTTCAATGGGATGTTTTACAAAAGTGATGAGCTGATATAACACAAACTTGTATCTTCAAGGAGTAAAACATTAGACCTCATCATAAATTGGTTATGAAAGAGGTCTATTATATCTAAAATATCTTATATAGCTCTGGTTCGTTTATCTTTTTTTCTACAGATTTTCGTCAAAGTACGTTGTTTTATCCTTTTTCTCTTTATATTCCTCTGCAGTGTCTAATGGTTGTTTTTTAGCTGTAATATTTGGCCAGTTTTTTGAATATTCTATATTTATATTATAAAATGACTTAAAAGTTTTTTGCTCACTGCTTAGTAGCTTTTCATCTAGTTCCAAAAGATCTTTTACAGCATCATCAGTTACAATAGCATCAACAGGACACTCTGGTATGCATACTCCGCAGTCTATGCACTCATCTGGATTAATTACAAGCATATTTTTGCCTTCATAGAAGCAGTCAACAGGACAGACCTCTACACAATCGGTATATTTACATTTTATGCATTTATCTGTAACAAAATGCGTCATAAAAAACTGTATATTCGTATTATCTTCAGTACACTAAATTAATAAGAAATTCAAGTCTTTTGGTGAAATGTTTATTAATATATATTATAATTTAGACATTAAGATATTATTAAATAATTGTATGGTATGCTCTCAGTTGTATTAATTGATAGAAATTCTCTTATGAAGATAAACAAATTAAACAATGAAGAATTAGAAATATGGTTAAGTTTAGCTAGAACTGTAGGGCCAATAAAATTTTTTAGTATACTAAGAGCTTATGGGTCGCTCAATGAAGCATCAAAATATTTAAATAGGTTAGCTAATAATAAGAAAATATATAGCATTCAAGACGCACAAAAAGAAATCAACGATGCGCAAAAAATTGGAGCTAGAATTATACCAGCATGTGATCCAGATTATCCTGATCTCTTAAGAAATGTGCTAGATTGCCCTCCTGTAATAACTGTACTTGGTGATGTGTCACTGTTAAGTCGTGAAATAATTGCAATAATCGGTGGACGTAATTCTTCAATGAATGGAAGGAATTTTGCTAATAAGTTAGCGCTTGATTTAAGCGAAGCTGGTTTTGTTACTGTTTCTGGGCTTGCGAAAGGAATTGATACTGCAGCAAATAGTGTAATATACAAAAACTATCCAACAATTGCTGTTATAGCAAGCGGAATTGATATAGTGTATCCAAAAGAAAATTTTGATTTGTACAAAAAAATCACTGAGAACGGCGGGTTGGTAATAACTGAGCTTCCATTTTCTATTCAGCCAAAGCCTCAATATTTTCCTCAAAGAAATAGAATTATATCTGGCGTATCGCTTGGTGTTGCAGTAGTTGAAGCATCGAAACACTCTGGTTCCCTAATAACAGCAAATTTTGCTTTAAACCAAGGAAGAGAGGTGTTTGCAGTTTCTGGTTTTCCTTTAGATTCACGCTGTAGTGGTAGCAATTATTTAATCAAAAACGGTGCAAAACTTATTGAATCCGCTGAGGATATAATAGAGAGCATTAGATTCAATTTACCTATGCAACAAAAAAGCCTATTTGAAATTGAACACTATTCTGACTCAAAACTTGACCAGGAAACTGTTAAAAAAGAAAAACTACAACAAGCAAAGTCGGTTTTAGCTGATCATATTAACTCTGTACCTGTTGATGTAGATGAGCTCATTTTGGAAAGTGGATTGCCTACCAATATAGCTTTAATGGCTATTTTAGAGCTAGAGTTGGAAAACAGAATAGAGCGCTCACCAGGAAATAAAATATCACTAGTTTTTAGTACCGACTGTTAATAGACGATTAGGTGACCTTATTGAAAAAAAGTAGAGAGAAAGTTAAGGCGTTTTTGAAGTAAAATAGAATATTAGCATAATAATTTTTGTTCAGCATAGCACTTGTGTTAACAAGCTCTATGCTGTAATATTTCAAGCAATATTTCCCACAAAGTTTCAATTTTTTTAAGTTACGAGGTATTTTATGTCAAAAATAGAAGAATTCCGTTTGTTTATGGATGAAATAAATGTTGACGCATTCATTTTGCACACAAAAGATGAATATTTAAATGAGTATTCAGAGGATCTAAAGCAATTATGTGGGTTTACCGGGACAAATGGGCTACTCATTGTAATAAAGCACAATAAATGCCCATTTTTTACAGATGGACGTTACATTACACAAGCGTGCAGTCAGCTTGATCAAGATACTCTTCAAATATATAACATGCAAGAAAAGGATCCTTATGAATGGGTGAAAGAAAATTTAACATCGACTACTACCTTAAGCTATTATTCGCAATATTTTAGCGTAAAAGATATAAGAAAATATGAGAATGTCTGTAATGTAATACCTTATTCAGTTGAAAAAAGAGATAATCATCAAAAACAAGGGATGGTTTTATACCCAATTCAATATTCTGGTGAAAGTAGTAAGGATAAATGTAAGAGAATAGCTAAAAGCATAATAGATGCTGAAACGATGCTTGTAACTGACCCCAATTCCATTTCATGGTTATTAAATTTAAGAAACGAGAATGCTAAATATACTCCATGTATATTGGCCCGCGCTATACTATATAAAGATGGTAATGTTGATTTATTTATTCAAGACAAAAAACATTCAACTGTAGAAGGAAATCTGGATAGCCATATAAGTATCTTTGATATTGGCGAACTTGAAGGTGCGCTCAATAAATTAAATTCAATAATAATAGATCCAAATACAACTCCGATGAGTATTATGAATATGATAAAAAATAAGCAGCAGGTAATTGAGAAGGAAGATCCTTGCTTACTTCATAAAGCAGTAAAAAATCAAACAGAGATAGCTGGTGCGATCAATGCACATATTAAAGATGGAATTGCAGTTATAAATTTTCTGTATTGGCTTGAAAATAATACAAGCGAAGGAATCACAGAACTAGATGCTGAAGAAAAACTCTTGGAATACAGAAAAGAACAGGACTTATTTAAGCAACCAAGTTTTCCAACAATTTCAGCATTTAATGAAAACGGAGCGATAATTCATTACCGTGCGAGCAGCCAGACGAACAAGGTGATTCAAGTGAATGGATTATATTTGATTGATTCTGGTGGCCAGTACCTTGATGGCACAACTGATGTGACAAGAACTGTAGCAATTGGCAACCCTACTAATGAACAAATAACACACTATACAATAGTGCTCAAAGCTCACATTGCTATAGCCAGTAGCGTTTTTCCCTTAGGAACCACTGGTGGAGAATTGGATATATTAGCGCGTGCACATTTATGGAAATTTGGAATGGACTATATGCACGGCACAGTGTTTGCCAGTGTTATATCCTTTGCTGGACAGTAACGATCGTTTGGATCGCGCTCAAGATCATAATCAACCTGTAGAAGTTGATCTGTTGGGCAATTAGCATAGCCTAGTGTGTCCCAAGGACCATAATAACTAAATTTTTCATCACCATTACATGATTTGGCCTCATAAGCCATAACAGTGGGGCTTAACATAGTACATTTAGTAAGTTTAGCACATTTTGTAACCATAAATTACTCCTAAAATATAAATCATGCCATATTATATATAAATATTATTAAAAAACTTATAATTGTTAAGGTTTACGAAATTGACATAAAAGTGTAGAGATCTAATCTAGATAGTAACTAGATCTTAGGATTCAGTTTAAAGAAAGTTTCTGGATTCCAGCGTTACACGCTGGAATAACAGTTAGATTTTTGTTTCATGTAAAGTGGTATAGCTGAAATTACCAAATCATACAACTACCTAGCGGACATTGAGTATCAGTTGCCAATTTTATACCATCTGCTTCACAAAAATTACCTGTTGAACAGAGTGTAGGATCATAATCAACATATAGAAGGTGATTTGTTTGGCAATGATCATAGCCTAATGTTTTCCAAGAACCATTATAACTAAATTTTTCATCACCCTTACATGATTTGGCATTGTAAACTACAGTATCATCTGGTGAATTGGGATTGTAAACTGCAGGGCGACCATCTGTACCATCACAGTTAGTAAGTTTAGCACATTTTTTAACCATAAATTACTCCTAAAATATATCATGCCATATTGTGTATAAACATTATTAAAAAACTTATAATTATTATAGTTAATGTGAAAAATCTACGTATAGTAAATTTTTGGTACCACCAAAAGGAAGCTAGTCTTTCATGAAAATATATATGTATAATTAGCTACACAAAATTCTCAGGAATATATAATGAATAAATTAGCTAATTTATTGGATAAAGAATTATCAAGAAACATAGACAAAGAGATATGCAAACTGCCGCAGAATATTGAAGCTGAACAAATGTTAATTGGCGCCATGATCCGTGACAATAGGATTTGCGATGCAGTTGAAGATACAATAACAGCAGAAAATTTCTATGATCCATTACATCAGAGTATTTTTACGCAGATATCTAAAACTAGAAAGCATGGTATAGTTGCCAATGAGCTCAGCCTCAAGATGTTTTTTGAAAATGATCAAGCATTCAGTGAGTGCGGAGGTGTTGAATACTTAGCAAAACTTGCAGCTAAAGCAAGCATTGCACTTGATATATATAGTTTGACTAGAATAATCCGAGACACTTATTTGAGGAGGTGTTTAATCAAGCTTGGACAGGAAATAGTTGGTGATAGTTACAACTATGACATTGAAAACCCTGCGCAGATGCAAATTGAACAAGCGATGACGAAATTGTTCAATCTTGCAGTAAAAAAACAGGGTGAAAAAACGTATATAAAGCTCGCAAGCTCTATTAAAGATGTAGTTGAGAAGATTAACATGCTAAAAAATAATCCAGAGGCTCTCGGGATTACAACTGGATATCAGGATCTTAATCAGCTACTTGGTGGTCTGCAAAAATCTGACTTATTAATTCTAGCTGCAAGGCCTTCTATGGGGAAAACAGCACTGGCACTAAATATTGCTCTCAATGCTTGTAAAGTCTTACAAAAGAGAGCTGATAAACAAAATTACGTAGCATTTTTTTCACTAGAAATGTCAGCAGAACAATTAACTGCAAGACTTATCACTATAGATTCAGGAATTAGTTATTATAAAGCATTAACAGGAAAAATCAGCGATTTTGAATTACATGAATTTATTGATACCAGTACTAAATTATCTGATCTACCTTTCATAATAGATGACACTCCTGCTTTGTCGATCAGTGCTCTTCGCACAAGAATACGGTTGCTATATCAATTATATAATATAGAAGTTGTATTTATCGATTATCTCCAATTAATTAGAGGAACTACAAAAAGGAGCAATGAAAATCGAGTGCAAGAAATCTCAGAAGTGACACAAGGGTTAAAAGCAATTGCAAAAGAGCTAAATATTCCTGTTGTTGCGCTATCGCAGCTTTCACGTTCTGTTGAGCAGAGAGATGATAAAAAACCACAGCTTTCTGATTTGCGTGACTCAGGAAGCATAGAGCAAGATGCAGATATAGTAATGTTTCTATACAGAGAAGAATACTATGAACTCAGAAAACAACCAAGTGAAGGAAGCAATAAACATAGAGAATGGCAAGAAAAAATGGAGAAGATTAGAAATATTGCAGAGCTCGTTATTGCAAAACAGCGAAACGGGCCAATTGGAAGCGTTAAGTTGTATTTTGACTCGGGTAGGGGTGCATTTAAAGATTACACTGAAAGGCATAGTTTATAGCTTAGAGGTAGTAATATTTATTTTTATTACCATTTTTTTATTTTTACTATAATTTTATTACTTTTAAACCCGTTTTACAAGAAAAGTATCTTGACTTGTACTTCAACTTATACTATTATTAAGAATAATTTAACTTTTAGGAGACTAAGTCATGGAAAATGATACAAATACAAAAAGTAAAAAAAGTAACAATACATTATACTATACAGCATTTAGTTTAATTGCCTTTTCTTCTTGTGCAGCAGCTGTAATATTAAAGGTAGCCCCTTATGTTGAGTTCTTAGCCCCAGTTGCAGGTTTTGCTACTCCGCCGGCATTTATAGCTCTTGTTATAATTTTCACTATATCAGCTTTGGCAATTTTATATAAGCTATTTAGTAGAAGCAACACTATTTCTCAAGAAGCTAAACCAGTTGAGAAGGAAGAAGTGGTAGAGAAGTGTGATAATGCTGGGCAACCTGCTGTGGTAGCTAGTGCACCTGTTGAAACGGCAGTAAAAACTAGATCTGATGCTGAGCAACCTGAGCAAGTAACTGAAACGTTGGCAGGAAGTGGGTCTGGTGCTGAGCAAGTTGAACAACCTAACCAAACAGAAAAAGAGAAGTCTGATGCTGAGCAAGCTGACCAATCTAATCAAACAGAAAAAGAGAAGCCTGATGCTGAGCAAGTTGAACAACCTAATCAAACAGAAAAAGGGCAACCTAATGCTGAACAAGCTAAACAACCTGAGAAGGCAAAAGGATGGGGTGATTTTTGTCGAACATCTCTAAGCTCAATGTGGAGATGGACTAAGTCTGGTTTCACTACTGCAAAAGAATGGACGTATGATCCAGCATGTAAAGGAGCTGAGTATGTGGAAGAAAGAACAGGTCTAAACCCAGGTACTGTTGCTGGTGTGGCTGTTTGTTCTACGGCTGTTGGTGCTTACTTTTACCCACAAATATAAAAAAGCTAGTAAAATAGCAAATTCATATATTTGATAAAGGGTTTAAAAATGTACGGAGTAAATACAAATACGCAATATACTGATAGCTTAGGGGACAAATGGCTAGAAAGAGAGTTGAGACATGTTAATCTGGGAGATATAAGGCTTAATAAGAGGCTTATTACAACAAGTTATCTTATAGAGCGTAAGGCATCTGGATCAATTAATCAAAGTTGTGGTGGATGGAAAGAAGCTAAGGGCGCGTACAGGTTGTTTAGTAATGAAAAGCTTGAGGCCGAGAAAATTTATTCTTCTCATCATAAAGAAACAGCGGAAAGGATAAAAGGAAATAAGCTTATATTTTCAATCCAAGATACTAGTTATTTGGATTTTGACTCTCATATAAATACCAAAGGGCTAGGCAGTATTTCTAAAGCTTATACAAAGCATAAAAAGGGTTTGCTGCTGCATAGTGCCTTAATGGTCAGTAAAGAAGGATTACCTTTAGGTTTATCTTCTCAACAGTGCTGGGCGCGTCCCGCTAGAAAAGAAGAAACAGCAAAAGAAAAAGCAAATAGGAAATACCGTACTTCTATAGAGGAGAAAGAAAGTTATAAGTGGATAGCAGCACTAAAAGAAACCATAAATAACGTTTCCAAAGATGTACAACTTGTCACTCTTGGTGATAGGGAAGCAGATATCTTCAAATTTTTATGGATAGCTGAATCATTGGGTAGTTTTTATGTAATCCGTAACCGAGCTAATAGAAAATTTATCTGTACTGAAGAGGGAAAAACAGATTTGCAAACACGCATAGCTCAACTTCCGGTAAAAGAGAAAATCGTCTTGGAAGTTGCTAAAAACGGGCACCAGAAGTCAAGAAAAGCAAATATTGAAGTAAAATATATGAAAGGCTATATACCTATCAGAGCGCCTTACATTTATGGGTCAAAAGATACAGCACATAAAATAAGTGATAAAGTCGCTGTATATGTGGTAAGCGCAAAGGAAATGGATCCTCCTAAAGGAGTTGAAGCTATCGATTGGACTTTGTTAACTAATGTACCAGTTAATAGCACTTTAGATGCCATAGAAAGGATAAATTGGTATAAGCTACGATGGAAAATTGAAGAATACTTTAGAATTTTAAAATCAGGATGTAAAATAGAAAGCTCTCGTTTAACTACAAAGGAAAGGCTACAGAAATTAATTGCTATAAAGAGCATTATTACATTTAAAATTTTATATTTAACAAAAGTGGCTTTATCGCATCCTATGGAGGCTTGCACTAAGGTTCTAAGCAATGAAGAGTGGAAAGCTCTTTACATACGTGAGCATCAAGTGGCCACATTGCCCGAAGAACCTCCAAACATAAAACAAGCTATTATTTGGTTAGGAAAATTAGGTGGGTTTATGAATAGAAAAGGTGATAATTTACCAGGAAGTATGACTCTATGGCGAGGCTATGAAAATCTTAGAGAGAGCATGGTTATGCTTCACATAATAACTTCTCAAAGTTATGGGTAAAAGTAAGCCTAATACACTGGAGGCTATATCTAGATCTCTTGCTATTCTTGCAATTGGTTTCCTTGTATCTTTGAATAATTTTACAACCTCTAATTTGAACTCTTTCGTGAACTTTCTTCCATTAGACATATGAACCTCTTTTAAAAACCTTTTTATAAAAATTAAATTTCATATTTTACCGTATTCTCTTTACACCTGAATTTTCTATTGCTACATCACCCAGTAAGCTTTTTGGTTTATCTTCTTGAAGTACTGGTTTAACTTGAGATAATGTATCTACATTTATTGGTTTTTGTTTTTCTAAAAGCAACTCAACTTCTTTTTCAGCTAAGACCTCTTTTAGACGATCATCTAAATAATTTAAAAACTTACAAGTCTGCTTAAACTCAGGACAAGCCTCTTTTGCAGATGAGTATAAGGTTTTTGATATTTCAGAAAAATTACCACTTCTTAGGTGCTGAGCTATAGCTGAACTTACTGGTACTGGATTAAAGTTTAAATTCGTTACTGATATCCCAGTCTTAATAGCTGTTTCATTTAATACTTGCTCAAACTTTTCCGTAATATTGAGCGCGTAGCCTTGTGCATTCAGTAAAGATAGAGAATGATCTTCTGAAGAAATAAACTTTTGACCTGTGACCTTTCTAATAAGTAAATCAAGCAGCATTATTGTACCATCAACATTTACTTGTACATCAACTTGTGATAGCGAGCTTTGAGTCGTATTGTTTTCAGGTAAAGCAGCTCTAGAATTAAATAACCCACCTATAGAACCTTTTACCCAACCGAATAAATCATTTATCAACGAAGATGCTCTTATAGCACTGCTCGTGGCTTTCTCTTCAGCAACGTGGTTCCAATCTTTCATGACAGGAGTGGCATTATTTTGGGCAACAAAAAGTTCAAGATCATCTGATACATTTGTAATAGGAATCTCTTTAATAGCACGACGGCTGCGTTGATGTTCTCTAGTATTTTGATGGTTTAATAAAGCAACAATTTCTCTTTTACCTTGTTGTTCTGCTATATGAAGAGGTGTCTCACCACCATCAGTTCTAGCATTAATGTTAGCACCCTTATTCAGTAATGCTAAAATTGTTTTTTTATTACCACTTGATACTGCCCAATGAAGAGCTGTCCACCCTCCTATTGTTTTTGCATTAATATCAGCACCTTCGTCCAATAAAGCTAGGGCTACTTCCTTATGACCTTTTTCAGCAGCTTTATGCAGCGATGTCCAATTACCATTAGTCTTAGCATTAACATCAGCTCCTTTATCTATAAGATATTTTACTAGATCTAAATTATTAGAAGATGCTGCTTCGTGGAGAATAGTATTGCCATAATTGTCTTTAGTGTTAATACCAATGCTCTTCTCCTCTACCAGATATTTTACTAGATCTAAATTGCCAGAATAAGCAGCATAGTGAAGAGAAGTCTTACCGTCATTGTCCTTAGTGGTTACATCAACTTCCTTCTCATCTACTAAATATTCTACCAGATCCAAACTTCCAGAAAATGCAGCATGGTGAATAGGAGTCCTACCATCATTTCCTCTACTTTCTACATCAACTCCCTTTTCATCTACTAGATATTCTACTATGTCTAAATTACCAGAAGATGCAGCTTCGTGAAGAATAGTATTACCATCATTAGCCTTTGTGTTAGCATCAACTTTCTTCTCATCTATAAGACGTTTTATTAAACCCCAGTTAAGCCATTCATAGTAATAAGGATTATAAATCTTTTGCGTATCTTTCTCTGCTACACAACTATAAATACCATTTCTTATGTCCATGCCTACAAGTAAGTATTTAAATTCTTCTTCGTCACTTAATTCTTCTAGCTGGGTTATACCATATTTACTTATTAAATGCTGAATCTCTGATACTTCTGATAAATCTACCTCTATTGTTTGGTTAAACTTCAGCACAGAAACATGGTTCCAATTCTCTATCGTAAAACTATCTTTGGCAGCAAAACATTGATCCAGATCTTTAAGTAACAAGTGCTTTTCTTTATCATGATCTTTTAATGATAAATTAGTGTGGCCTTTTACTATCAACCATCTTAATGCCTCTACTACCTGACTATCTTGTAAAACTTCTTTTAACTTTTCTTTGTTATAAAGAGTAGAATATGCAGCTACAAACTCTTGTTGATCTTCTTCAGAGTCAAAACCTAGGCAATTATAAGTATTAATACCGTTTACTATTCCATTACTTGCAAGTAAATATTTTAGGCCATTTACTACTTCATTGTCTAACTTTTCTAGTTGTTCATCCAAAGCATTACTCACTGCAGCTTTATTGATTACAGCCTGAATTTCTGCAACTTCTGACAAATCAAATTTATCTAATTTTCTGACTTCTATTGATGATTTATCTTCCTGACCAAACCTCAACATTGAAACTCTATGATCTGTGTCGTTCCAATTCTTTATGACAAACGTGGCATTATTTTGAGCAGCAAAAAAGACAAGATCATTGTTATCAACTGATACCTCAATACCAGAAGGGTCTTTAAGTAATAATATTCCTACTCGTTTATCATCTGGCTCTACTGTAGTTAAACTGCCATTTACAAACCTCTGGTTGTGATGAATAGTAGAGTTAAAACTAGACATCCTATATTCTCTAAAACTGTCATAATAGCTACTTCTTATCTCATCTTGATAATTTATTGCAATTTTGGCTAATTCAGATAACTGCTTAGAACTTAGCTTTTCTTTACTACGAAAATTTAATGTAAAGTTTCCATATTGGTTGCCATAGAAGTTTTCTACCTTAACTATTAGTGGTTGATCATCCATTAACATGAGGTCATTTCCATATCTATAAAACCTTATGTCATCTAGCTTAGCGTCCACTATAACTTCTGGATTATTTTGCACCTTTTCTGCCGATAATAAAAACATGTACTGACCTTTTGTCGCATGGAAGAAAGGTACTAGCTGCACATAAGACTGTTTACTTGGCCATGGTAAAAATGTGTTTTTGTCTTTATCTATTATTGTTAAGTGTCTATAACTGCTATTTCTAAAGAAATTTTCTACTTTGATGTTTGCTGTTACGTTGCCTGTAGCTATATGCAAATCATCTTCAACTCTATTGGTTTCAATTGAATCTGTAGGTAAGTAAAGTATATCAAGAGCTTTTTTCTCATCGTAGTTGTTGATTGTAACATTAGCTTTCTCACATGAAATCAGACTATAAACATCACTTTCTTCATTACCTTGAGCAAAAGTGACATTTTGAGTTAGCGGTATTACATCACTACCTTCAGAGCCAAAGATCATATTGTTTCTTGCTGTGTCCCTCACTACTCCATAGACTGTATAGTTGCCATTAACTTGAGAAATTTCTTGGTAGCGCTGAGCAACTTCAGCTCTAGTTGTTAAATTAGTTTCTGCTTTTAAGTTGAAGTGTGTAGAATTTGACTGAATGATAGGTTCAATAACACTGCCATACTTATCAATCAGTAGATAATTATGATTATTTTCTTTATCTAAATAATTTTGAACATCAAGTATAAATGTACCATCTTGAATCTCAATTGATAACGTATTGTTTGTAGATGAATAACTAATATTTGAAGCTCTTTGTAATAATGCAGTATCAGAAAATATTACAAATCCTTTGCCTTCACCCCTTATTTCAGCATGACCAGCACTTGGTTTAATGTAAAAAGTATTGTCAGATTCATTACTTACTACCTTAGTATTTCCTGTAACTATCACCTTTCTGCAGTTACTTACAACATCGCTATTTCCACTATTACCACCACGACTATCTATTACTATTTTATTATTCATGTTCTGACAATCAACATGTTCTGCTTCTGCCTTTCTACCAATAAAATGATTAATATTTTCAGCAGTCATTTGGGCTTCTTGAGTGGTGACGATATTATTTTCATAAGATAATCCTTTACTTTTTAACTGGCTCACATCAAGTACATTAGTTGCATTTGCTGTGCCACCAGAAACCCTACCAAAGAAATTATCATCGGTTAAAGTAAAGACATTGCTGGTATGATTGCTGCCATATATTTTTGTTCCACCTTGGGCAATATTGAATTGATTATTATACTTACTGCTACTTACTATCAGACCATTTCCATTTACCAAACTTAAATCAAACACCATAGTTGGGTTTTCCATAGTATCATTCTTACGGCCAACTATTATAGCATTGTGACAATGATAAATAGCTGTAGAAGAATTGCTGTACAATGCAGGGCTATCGCCATACCCACTATCCCAATGAGGGACAAGAAAATCACTATGAGGAACAGTGTACACTGGTTTTCTACCAATGAAGCTGTTGTCATATTCGTAATCACGGTGAGTAAACTGAGGAAGACAAAGCATTTCTGCTTCAGAAGAAGGAGATACTGGAACAATACGTGATAAATTTCGACCATTTCTTTCGTTGCTTGGGCTGGACATACCAATAGAGCTACTACTTGGTTCCACTTTCACCTCTTTTGGTTTTGGTAATAATTCTTTGATTGCTTCTTCTAAGTCCTGGTGGTCAGGAATATGAATATCGTTTCTTAATTTGGCACCTATGATAGATTGCTCCATGTCACCTATCATTCTTTTAGAACGAGAATGAGTATCATCGACAAATCTAATCTCTCCAAGCCCCATACCATAAGCAGCTACCTGAGTATTGTTCTGCAGATATTCCCATGCTTGCTCAGCTAATTTATTTACTACATCTTTCCTTGCTGCAAGGTATTGTACATCCTCAGGTGGTAGTTGCAGGGCAAATGTATGCCAAAATAGTCGAAACTCTTGATTAGTTGTTAATTTATACTTCTTATACTCAATGACCATACTTGTACCACTATAAAGTCCTTGACCAATAAGAATTCCAAGACCAACTACAGTGCCAGCACCTGGTTTTCCAAGAGCAGTAAATGCAACACCTGTGACCACTGATGTACCAGAAAAAGCAACTCCTGCTATGCTATCTCTCCATTCTTTAGAGCCTTTTTTGCTATTTGCTAAATCAATTGATGAACTGACTAAATCATAAATATCAAATGGACTAGTAATCAGGCCAGCAAATCCTCTTGTTAAGAAAATACCATGTTTCATCTGTTTAATAACTTGTGGCGCTACTTTTACCACACCATCTTCAATTAGCTGTGAAAAAAGGGAAAAACCAATTTCTCCTGAGCCAAGTAAAAAACCTTGAGTATCCCCATAGCGTATTGAGTGAGCAATATCGTAATAGCCTTTAACCATACTGATTCTTCCTGCTGCATTAGTTAGTCTATTTGGCCAATGTTTAGTGTTTGCTACTTCAAGATAATATGGCAAAGCTTTAATTGATTGCTCTACTGGTCCTTTCAAAATCTTATTTAACTGATAAGAATCTAACATTTGACCATCTTCAGAGAGAACTAAATCCTTAATCGTTTTAGCATCTTTAATTTCTCCCATTGATCCATCAAAAGGCAAAGAAGAAACCTTTTGTTGAACAATCTCTTTTGTATTACCTTTAAGGTTTTCTAAATATTCACGAGCTGTGATCTTTATTTTTCCTGAGCTTAAATTTTCTACTAAATCTTCACTGCTCATCTCAGAATTAATTAGTATAGGAGCGCTCCCCTCTGCATGTAATTTAGCTCCCATGTCATACAATATTACTCTAGATACCTGCTCACCATCAACATCAATCAGGCCATGCTCTTGATCTTGCAGAGAAAGAAGATGTCGTTCCGTTTGAATTGGATTTTCCAAGATTTCTTTTTGCTCAGTTGTTAATGCATTATTTGCCTCTGTAACATCAAAGTGCTCTACTAAGAATCCTTCTTCAGCAATCTCATAGCCAGCATACTTTACACCTTTTTCCACAACTTTCATCAGTTGATCAACAGTCTTTAAACCTGACACCAGAGCAACGTTACTATCAAAATAGGTATAAGTATCTCCTGTACGATATATGGCAACTACGTGATTACTTGCTACTAAATGAATAGCAAAGTCATCAGTGAGTCCACTTACATAAAGAGACAAATCTTCAAGTATCTTATAGCTTTTTACATGACTTAAAGATGAAGGTAAACTACTTGTAGGTGAATTTAATTCTGCTTCAGCACTATCGAGCAAACGACTAAGAGCAAAGATTTCTTTTTCTTCCCGAGAAGATACCTGCTTACCTTGAGCTATGCGTTCGTAGAGTTCTGCTGAGGTTTGTAAATTACTTAAGAATGATTCATGTACTTGCTGCCCCAAAAATAACTCCTGAGAAAGCATGCGAGTAATAGCTGCACATTTTCCGTTGATCTGAATATTTCTACTCTCAAATGATGGTAAATATAGTCCTTGCTTTACTGCTTGTGCTTCAACTTCAGGAAAGTTACCATTTACATATTTATTTAACTTTACAAATGACTTTTGTTGCTCTAAGTATATCTGTTGAACTAAGCTGTTATCAGTATCAGAACTTTCAACAGTACCAGATAATTGATCAGACATTTCACTATCAGAAGAGCCTTTATTTAAAAGTTTAACCACATCTTGGTGACCACTTTCAAGAGCACATTGTGATAATTCTTGTTTTTGATTCGCGTTAAGGTCGTTCACATCAAAAAGAGACAATTCATTCTCTAACTCTAACAATAATATAACAATTTCCCAATATTTACTCTGAGCAGCTAGACTTATTGGAGTGCTATCATCCTGGGTATTTTGAGTATTAAAAGAAACTTCACCTTCATTATAGTAAGTTAAAAAATACTTAACAATTTCTAAATGACCATTTTTAGCAGCCAGGCCTAATGGTTGCATGCCTTTTCGACTATAATCAGCAGAGTTAATGAAAGATTCTCCTCCTTCATTAATATAACGCATAACTTCATTCAAGCTTCCTTGTTCTACAGCATCAAATAATTGATGAATAGAGTTTAATAAACTAGTAATATCTTCATGATTGCTGGCAAGATCTAACGGTGTTTTACCATCATTATCAGGCATGTTAAAAAATGCACCATGAAACAATAAATCTTCTACAATCTCCTTATGGCCCTCTTGAGCAGCATAGTGCAATGGAGATCTGCCTTTATACAAAATGTCAGACCTTAGTGACTCATGAACCAGAATCTCAAAAGCAATTTTACTATAGCCTTTTTGAGCAGCTAAGTGTAATAGTGACATACCTCTATAGTAAAAATCATCATTTTGTAAATCCGAAGCTAATCCGTCTTTAAAAAGCAACTCAACAATTTCTATATGACCATATTGAATAGCGTAGTATATCGGTGTTAACTGAAATTTATCATAAAGGAGTTTTGCATAACGTTCTAATAAAAAATTAGCAATCGCTATGCGACCATGCTTTGCAGCAAAGTGTAATGGTGTAAAGTCATGACCCAGTGTTTTAACATTAATATCAGCATCTTCATTCAATAGTACCTTAACAATTTCTAGATTATCATTTTGAACAGCTATGTGCAGTGGCGCATTACCATTTACATCCTTACTATTAATAAGATCACTTAATGTACTAGGATCAACTTGTTTTACATGATCCAGTAAAGCCTTGATTACTTCTAAATGATCATTTTGAACAGCTATGTGGAATAAGGTAGCCTTCTCTCTAGTTTTAGCATTAACTTTAGCCCCCCTTTTAAGTAGAGTCTCAACTATCTCTAAGTAACCCTTTTGAACAGCTAAGTGTAGCGGCTGCATGCCTTCATAATTAGCAAAGTTAATGTCTGCTTTATCTATGCATTGAATAACTTCGTCCAAATTTCCTTGTTCCACAGCATCAAATAATTGATGAATAGAGTTTAATAAACTAGTGATATCTTCATGATTGCTGGCAAGATCTAACGGTGTTTTACCATCATTATCAGGCATGTTAAAAAATGCTCCATGAAACAATAAATCTTCTACAATCTCCTTATGGCCCTCTTGAGCAGCATAGTGCAATGGAGATCTGCCACCATTTTTGGTTTTAGCATTAACTATAACATCAGGCTCTATGGAATTGCTAAGAATACGGTTAACATCGTTTATGTTATTTTCTTTTACAGCTCTAAATAATTGACTGACTGAGTCCAATAAATGTGTAATACTTTCATCTTTAGAAAGGCCTGAAGGTGTATTACCTTCATTGTCAATAATATCATCAAAAAATGCACCACTATATTTTAGTAAAGATTTTACTACCTCTTGATTTCGCTCTTGTATAGCATAGTGTAGAGATGTTTTACCATGATTGTCTTTAATATTAGCATCGGCACTCTTACTTATTAGAAAATTAAAAACATTCTCAGTGTTAGTGATAGTGTGATGCAACGCTGTCTTACCTTGATCATCTTGGGCATTTACATCGTTCAAAATATTTTCTAATAAAAATGAAGCAACAGGTAAAGAAGCTTGACATAATAATTTCATGATAAAAGTATTACCAATATTCATGCCCTTTATAATATTCTTTACGTCTACGTCCTTTCCATCAGAGAGCAGCTTATCTAAAAAAATAAGAGAAATGTCTAAATCACGTTCTTCAATAATCATATGCAATGGTGTTTTACCTTGCTTATCTCTAATGCTAGGATCAGCACCGCCTGGTATTAGGTATTCTTGAACGATATCTCCATCAAAAGGATTTGCAGCATAATGTAAAGGTGTTCTACCCTCGTCATCTGGAATATTAGGATCCTGTACCAATGATAAGAGTTCTAGAACGGCTAAATCATTCCCACTCTCAATATATAAATGTAGTAATGTTTTACCACCTTTAAACCGCATACTACCATCAATAGTATTTTTAAAATTATCTAACTCAAGTAATTTAGGAAGCAAATACATCATAAAGACGTTATCTTGATTAGCTATAAACAGAAATGTGTTTTGGTACCTATCCTTAGCATTTGCAACTTGCTTTAAAATTCTAAGATCTTTGGTATTGCTAAAAAAATACTCAATAATTTCAATAGTAGGTTTCAATCCAGCCTGTTGTGATGCAGCATAGTGCAATGGTGTCCAACCAAAAAGCTTATCAGCGGTAATTACATTTGCACCTTTACCAAGCAGAACACTAACAACATCCAAATGACCGTTTTGAGCAGCCAAGTGTAAAGGAGTCCTTCCATAAGTATCACAAACATTCACCTCATCTCCTTTTAATTCTCCAATTCGTTGTAAATCACCACCTAAAGCAGCAATGTGCATTACCTTACCTGCAGCAAATTTATAATCAAGAAAAGCTGGGATCAATGACCTATGTGAGTGAAATTCAACAATAGTGTTATATAAAAAATCTGATACTAATTCATATTTTTCGTGCTTGCTCAACCTATCAGCAAGGAAATCAGCAAAAAAATATTCGGCAAAAGAAAAATGAATGAATCTAGGTTTATCATTAACAACTTGATCAATAATACCTGTTTTTTCATGACCTTGCTTTATATTTTCTATTAAATCATGTACTTCTTCTATTTCCTGTTTAGAAAGCAACTCTGCTAGCTTATCTTCTTTCAATAATAAGGCATATAAAGCTAATTTCCTGTGGCTCTCCACAAACTCCTTACGCTCTTTCTTAATTATCTTTCGTGTATCTGGATCAGCAGTATCCATACCAGGCTTTTTTTCTCCGAAGCGAATTTCATCAAACTTTATCTTAATAAAACGCTCATATAGAGTAGCCAAGTTCAGCTTTTCACTAAGTTTTTGCTTATGTTCATCAGAAAGCTCTTGCACCCCAGAATAATAAAATTCTTTAAAAGTATCTTGAAAGACCTCAGCAATCATACTCATTTGTAACGGTATCTCCATAAAGTCCTTTTCTTGATTGTTAATGGATTTAGAAAACCTTTCCAACAGCTCATCAGTGAAAGTACTAAAACGGTTCTTATCTAATGCATTAAGCTTCAAGTTTTTTTTCCAAAATTTCTCTAAAAAGCTCCTCTGATCATCTTCAAGAAATGACTTTAGTGTATGTGAAAATGTACTTAACTTATCTTCTAGTTCACTTTGAATATTATAAGAGCGAGTGGTTACCCATAGCTTTTCTACTTTAGTACCTTTTAATGTTTGCAATAAGCTTATACCTTCTTTTTTATAATCAGGACTAATCTCATCAAATCCATCAAATAGTAATGTAATTTTACCTTGATTATAAAAATAATTAAATAATTCTATTTCTAGTAAAGCTAACCCTTTGATCTTTTTCTCTCCATTGTCTTTTAAAGCTATTTCAACATCATTTTCTATAGTGACAAGCTCAAGAATATTAGTAATAACTTGCTCTTTTTTCTCCTTTGTTTGTTCTCCATTTTCTTTAAATGCCTGAAAATCTATAGCTCTATACAGAAACTTTACAGCTTCTGCATTGTTAATCTCTATGTTGCCTTTCTTCCATTTGCTAAATTCACTTGCATGATCTAGCAAGTTAATTCTTACAATCCATAGAGCAGGTAAATTAGGTTCTGCTTTTGTTTGAATCGCTAAACGTGTCAGTACAGTAGATTTACCCATACCAGGTTCTGCACTGATAATTACTACCTTATCAGCAATACTAGTAATTTCTTTTACCGGATATTCACTAATGCTTTCTGTATCTATGAATCCACGTAAATTTGATAATTTACCACGAGACTGTTGCCATACAAACTCATTACCATCTTTTTTGAGCCAATGAATATTACGTTCTTTATATTTATTACATAATCTCTTAAAATCCTCATCTATATCTATGTCAGAAATTAACACTATATCTTGATCTTTCTGAAGTTTCGATTCATCAACTTGGCTGCTACTAGTAATTAAAAACTTAGATGGTTCTTTCTTAAAGTCTTCTTTAATTTTTACCTGACGATTAAATGTTCGGGGAATATAATAGTCTTTAACATCACCTAAATCTTGAAGTGCTTTACCTATCTTTATTTCATCACCGTCAATAAGCTTAGATAATACTTTTGCATTTATTAGATGTTTTGACTCTTGATCTATTAATGTACCTAAACTTACCTTCTCTCCTTGAAATATAACTTGTCCTTCCTTTAGAAGTTTTTCCTGCGATTCAATTGTAAGATCAGTCAAGCTATTCTTTTCATCTCTTCTTTCTTCATACTTATCATACTTAGAAAAATTATCTTTAAATTTCTCAGCTAGGGCGTTATTCTCTTGAGTAATAAGAATAATTTTTTTATTACTACTACGCTGTATTTTGTTAGATAATTGATTATATAGTACCTGCATGTTTCCATCCACAGCTTTACATTCAATTACTAATAGATTATTAGTTGCTTCTGAGTTAAAAGCTTCTATTACACGATCTTGTATACGTAAAAGAGAGCTGAGACGTATAAAAATGTGGCTATCATCCTTTTGATATTCAGATATATCTTTTAAAGTTTGATATATTTTAATTGCACCCAATATAGTCTTGTGCGGGCTAATTAAGTTAAAAATTTGTTTATCACTGGAAGTTAAAAAACTCTGTAACTCTGTTGGATCTTCACTAAAGGCAATGCCAAAATCTTGAACTTTAGCACGATATTCTAAGGTAGGACCGATCAACACTAATTTGGAAATTTTTTGTTTTGCTTCATTGAAAAATGCTTGACCATCTTCATGAGTAAGAAAGCGTCCTTTTTTTTCTTTCATCCAATCCAGCATGTCTTTTTGAAACTTACTTGCTGCGAATTCACTATCAATTAAATTGATATCCTTATTTTCACCCATTTCAGCTTCAATGATATTACCTAACTCAACTTCATTAGGTTGGTTAACTGCAAACACTAATTTTTCAAGAAACTCTTTTATTTCTACATCTATATCTATATTCTGCCCTTGTATTTCCTTTTTTACTTCATCACCTTGTTTTAAATGTAAAGCTACATCATTACTATTTTCTAATTTATACCTTGCACCACTACCTACATCTAAAAAATTATCATTAGGCTCTGTGAACAAAATTTTAGAGTAGCCATATAAGTGCACCAACAAAGTTCAAAAAGCCCATAAACACTATAGCAGTCTTGTCGAACCTCGAAAAAATCCGTCGAAAATTTTTGATTTTACCGAAAAAACACTCGATCAAATGCCGCTCTTTATAAACATGTTTATCATAATCTCTTTGCACTTTTCGATTCCTTTTTGGTGGAATGGTGACCTCACATCCCTTGCTTTCAAGGCTGCCAATAAATGCGTTACTGTCATAGCCCTTATCTGCTACTACAATAGAGTTATAGACATTGTCTGTTAACGCTTCAGCCTGTGTAATATCATGTCTTTGACCGGCAGTAAGCGTAAATTTTAACGGATTTCCAAGAGCATCGACAAGTGCATGAATTTTTGTTGTAAAGCCACCTTTACTGCGTCCCAATGCCTCTTGAGCTCCAGAATCCTTCTTGTATCCAGCCGAACAAGCATGCGCTCGAACGATTGTGCCATCTATCATGTGCACCTCTAAATCTGGATCTTGTGTATATTTAAATAGCTTTTCCCAAATTCCCTTTTCGCACCACTTTTTAAACCTCCTGTGTATACTCCTGTAATTACCATATATTTCTCCTAAAAGACGCCACTGGCAACCACTTCGGACCATGTACCAGACTGCTTCCACGAACCTTCTCAGTTGCGTTTCATCTTTGCTGTGTATACCTTTCACACTTTTCAAAAATGCAAAAATTTGTTCCCATTTTGTTTCTTGTATGTAATATTCCATTCGGTAGTTTCTCCTTTTTTATTGCTTAATTGGGTTAAACTACCACTTTCTCCTCCTTTTTTATATCCTTTTTCCCATCTTATTCTTTCACAACGAAATTTTGTTCACAGAGCCTAGTACCTACTGCTTTAACTGAAATTTCCTTTTCCTTATTTTTTCCAGAACGTGTTTTCTTAAGTTTTCTTACCTGATCTTGTATCGAATCTTCTAAATCAAGATCAATATTAGTACAAATAATAAAATCTTCCAGGTTACTAAATTCAGGCTTCTTCTTAATTCTTAAGTAAGAAACAAAATATTTTTCTAAATTAAATTCGCCCTTTTTTTCTTTTGTAAGTAAATCACCTACAGTAATCTTTGTGGATTCATCTTGTTTATGCTTAGCCTGTAAGAACCTCCATACTTCTTCTTTACCTGTCCCATCTGCCTTATCCTTCTCATATTGAAAAACCAAATCATCAAATTTTTCCGCTGCATCCATTTCCGTAGCTAAACGAAAGGAATATCCTTTATCTAATCCTCGCTTTAGAAATAGCATTAATAACTTTAATTGGTAGATATTACCATGTAAGGTATGCTTTAATCCAGAAGCTGAGTATTCATTTGGCTTATCTAAAATAGAAATTTTTGATCTTCCACCTTGAACAGCATTGTCTTCATTTCCATTAGAGTGAGCTCTCTTTCTACTACTAGTTTCTTGATCAATTCCTATAGGCTGGTGATCAGGGCTAGAAACTCTTGGCTTTTTCGGACTACTGTCTTCCGGTGTATTTTCATCAAAATCGGTTCTAGTTCTTTTTAAAGGATTTGAAAGGCTATTAAGATGTGCTTCCAAAATATTAGCAATTTCTTGTCCATTATGCGTACCAGATCGTTTAGCAACATCTAATGGAGTTCTATCCCTTTTGTTCTTTATGTTATCATCATTAATCTTTGCTCCTTTTTCTATAAGTAACTCAACAACTTTACGTTCCTCCTTACGAACAGCAATGTGTAATGATGTATCCTTATCAGCATTTTGAAAATTCACGTTCAGCTTTGGTTTTTTTTCAAAAAGTTTCGTAATCTTCTTTAGCTTTTCCTCTTCTGAGTCTCTACTCTTTACAGCACTAATTAACTCTTCTTCAGGTGTAACTTCATCGTCATAATCAGTAGAGTCAGGAGATCTAGTATTTATTTGGTGATGTTGAGAAGAATCAATAGGTTGATTACCTGGGTTAGACTGATAATTATCAGGTAAAGACTGCTTGCTTTGCTGAGCTGTACTTCTTGTTCTTGTTTTATCGAGTATTGGCTCAAAATGATTGGTACCTCTATTTATGATATGAATTGTATTAACATCATTATAATCTACATCATCTACAGATCTAGAGACTGATCCGTCGACAACCTGACTTGACCAGCCAGCATGGAGCAGCTTTTCAATGATATGTAGCTTAACGTTATACTCATTACAAATTAATTGACCCTCAATATCAGGCCTTCCCCATATAGGAGTCTGTAATGCACTTCCATACTTTAAGCTAGTTAATGACCTATACAAGTCTGAATTTTCAATTCTCATTCTTTCCATATCTTCACTAGTGTATTCTATACTAGCCAAGTAAGTATTCCATAATTCATCATCACTAATACTAGAATCCGGAGGTACCATTGTAGGATCGTGAGAGCTTCTAACATCTCTTATAACTTTAGCTTTTAATTGTTGGTTACCTACGGCTAGCTGCTTACAAACTTGGCGTATAGACTTAACAGTAAATTCCATATTAGGTTTAAGCTGTTTAAGGCCTTGCGCAACTGAATCAAAGAAACAGTCTTCTCCACCTATTGCTGATTTTATTTCAAAATTGTCTGGTAAACTTGGATTGTCTACAGAACGTTTAAATCGAGGTCTTTGTTTCCAATCTTTCCACTCTATGTGTTGCTTTGTCTCTAGTGGACCAATGACTTCTGAATTAACCCATTTTTTTTTAAAATAATCTGTTGGATGTTGTGTTTTTAGCATAGAGATACCATATATTAATCAAACCCACTATGCTAAGCTTGGCTATATAGTAATCAGGAAAATCAGCAACGCAAGTTATTTAATACATATTTTGGCATTTATTTTTAGGCTGTTTTTGACTCGGATCCAGTGCTGACAAAAAATGTTTTATTTACTTTTGAATTTCGGCTTTTCTATAAATTTGCTTTAATTTTGTTCTCAGTTCTCCGATAGGTATGTACTAAATTTAATATCGCATATCATAAAAACCCAAGGAATATCACAACTTTCAGCCATTTTACATAACAGACGTGAGAGCAAGTTTTATTTGAACGGTAAGGTCCACCATTGAAAATCTAGAAATCGCTCTATGTTATAGTTTCAATACAGGTTTAAATCTGCCATATTAGCCAGCTTTAGGCATTTGGATATTTGGTGCTTTTACCCCCAATTATTCCCTAAAAAGCCCCTATATTTTTACATAATCTATTAATAAAGCTCTCTATTTCTCCACAATATAGGGATTTTTCGCCCATTTTTGAGAAAAACAAAGAGTAAATAAGTAAATAAAAGAATTTAAGATAGCGCTAAATAGAATGTTTCTTTGTAAATGAATTTGGTTGCCTTAATTTCAAGATTAGTATATTTGAATAATGCAAATTTTATCACAAATGCAGCTATGGCTGGGAGTGTTAAATAAACTGTGTCAAACCGCATTTTTAGCTCAACTCAATTTTCAATCTACCAGGAAAGAAAATGTCAAGCTGGGATATGGTTAATGCCCAATCATGTACAGACATAGTCCACTTTTCCTCTGCCTTCTTTATAGCACAATATACTAACTTGTACAAGGCATTTATGCTGTTAAATGAGCCTTTGGTTTTGGTAAATTTCCTGATTTGCCTATGCAACCCCTCTATGGGATTTGTGGTGTAAATCACTCTCCTAACAGGGCCAGAATACTTAAAGTAACAAGATAAATTCTCCCAATTGTTCTGCCAAGACTTTATAACCATAGGATACTTTGCACACCATTTTTCATCCAATTCCAACAGATAATTCTCAGCAATTTCCTTGCTTGAAGCTTGATATACCTTCTTCAAATCACCTAAAAAGCTCTTTGCATCTTTGCTAGCCACATACTTCAATGAGTTGCGTATCTGATGCACTATACACAGCTGCACTTCTGCGTTAGGAAAGACGCTGTTTATAGCTGCAGGAAAGCTTTTTAGCACATCAACACAAGCAATAAGGATATCTTCTACACCTCTTTCTTTGAGGTCATTCAATACTCCCAACCAGAAATTAGCACCTTCGCTTTCTGCCAAATAGAAGCCTAACACCTCTTTTCTGCCACTCTGATCTATGCCTAATATGCACTTACTTACACAACGTCCATCTTCCTTGACTTTAAAGAACATTCTATCCATGAAAACTATTGGATAAATCGACTGCAAAGGACGACTACGCCACTCGTTGATTACTGGAAGCAGCTTGTCAGTAATGTTAGATATTTCAGCAGTTGATATCTTATGGTCATACATTTCTTCAACGTGTGACGTTATGTCTCTATAGCCCATGCCACTGGCAAACATGCTCAAGATCTTCGTTTCAAGTTCAGGATCTAGGCTTGTTTGCCTTTTTTTGACTATCTGTGGTTCAAAATTTCCTTCTCGATCCCTTGGCGTTAGCAGCTCAAATGATCCTGAGCTTGTCCGTAAAGTTTTTGAACTTTTGCCATTTCTTCTATTCTCTTCTTCGTCGTTTGATAGATGATTTTCCATTTCACCTTCTAAACCTGCCTCCAGCAGCTTTTTTATCAATGGTGTTAATGCTCCATCTCTTCCGGTAAGTGGCCTACCTTCTCGTATAGACGATAAAATGTTTTCTTCCAATTCTTTGTAATCCACTAATCCAACATAGTTGTTTGCTTGACTCATGTCTAAACCTCCGTTTTTTATACTAATTATAATATATCATTTTTCGGTTTGACACAGTTTATTTAACACTCCCCTATGGCTTCTATTAAACGTTTAAATAAGCTTCTATTAAGCAGATAAAAGGCCTGTTTACATTCCTCTACCACAACCTTCATTTGTTCTTTTGCCTTGCATTCTGTTTAACCAAGATTCTTCTCCTGTATTTTTTATGTCTGTGCTACCAATATTTTCCATTACTTTTTTTGCTTCTTCTTTAATGTCTTGAGAAATAAAGCTTACTGTTTCAGAAGGTTCAGACCTTTTACAGCTTATTGTTTCAGAAAATTGAAGTTTTCCAGACCTTTCAAAATATCCTTGTTCAATAGCATCATAAACGGATAATCCTCCAAATAGACAATTTTTTCCTATTTCCTCTTTGATATTTACTAATTGATTAAATTTTTCAGGATCACAAACTTCTACTTCAATAGAATCTTTGTATTGTGTGCTGTTGTATAACCTAACATCTAACTCACCTAAACTTGTCTGAAACGTTATTATTACATCACCATTGTCTGAAAGATCAGTATAATTTCTTATGCCGCTCTTTGTTTCAATTTCTATTTCACTTTCACCAATTTTTACTATATTGCTGCCAAATACAATATTCCCATCGTATAATCCTAAACCTCTTGCTGCTTCTACGGCTTTTGCAACATCTACTGTGCTATCTGCCGAGTACTCCAGATAAAAAGTTGTATTATCTATTTCTATAAGTTCTATTTTACCAGTAGTTGCGTTTGCTACAGCTTCGTGAAAATCATTAATACGTTTATTAGCTTCTAAGTAAGCTTTTTGTATATTAGTTTTATGATCTTTAAATACTTCTTCCAATTCTTGATTTATTTTTTCATAGCTGTTAATATCGGCTCCCCTTGATACCAAATTACATATTATATTGCTGGAAATTTTAGAATTCTCTTTTAGCACTTGTATTCTTTGCATTACAACATCTGTAAAGCTGTTATTTTTATTATTAAGAAAATTTAATCTTACTCCTGATTTTAATGCTTCACTCACAACTTGATTTAATTCAGCTATGTCCTTACTTTTTGCTACCTTATCTGAAAATATATTCAGCCTTTCTTTGTCATGAAATGTGAGTCTAATTTTATTGATACTGTCTGTTTTTTGTTTAGTAGATTTTTTATCAGGTTTTTGTTCAATAGATTGATCTTTATTTTCTGATTTGTCTCCAGGCTTTTTAAACTCTAAATTTCCTAGATAACTCTCTTCTAATTCTTTTGCAAGATCTGGATAAAGTTCTGGAATTTCTTCAACATAAGAACCTATCTCACCAAAGAAACTATCATCAAGTGGCGGAGCGCTTGGTACATATTCATCCACTGGAGCATTTGGCAATTTATCATTTTCTCTATCCCTTAAGGCTTTTTCTAGTATTTTTCTCATTCTTTCATCATCATTTGTTGCTCTCACCAGAAAAGACTCTTCATCTTTACCAGTCCACGCTTTCTTTAATCCATTAACTATTTGATTGATACCACCTTTAGGCTTGAAAGCTTCAATATCAGAAAACATTGCTAGCTTCTCTACAATTCTATATGCTTTTTCTCTTTCTTCCTCTTTACAGCTCTTATCACATGCTGTTCTTATCGCAATATATATAGGTGTCCAACCTCTACTATCACTTATATTTGCCTTTGCTCCATTTGATAAAAACATTCCCACGGTATTTCCGTGATTATTACCCGCAGCTATTGAGATAGGTGTTTCTTTTTTATGCTCAATATCTTTTTTTATATTTTTTTCAGAGTCCCTAATATAAATGAATTCTCCTTCAGTGAAATCTCCTTTTTCTTTAACCTTTTCTAAATCATCAATTTCTGATTTTGTAAACTTTCCGCATTGAACGTTTATCCTAGCCTTTTTCTCAATAAAAAACTCTATTAGATCCTCTCGCCCATATTTCGCAGCTATATGAATTGGTGCTACACCATTTTTATTTTTTGCATTAATATCTATTCCACTTTCTACAAGAAAGTTAAGTATTTCTCTATCACATCCATATCTTACAGTCCAATGCAGCAGTGTGTTTCCCTGGTTATCTATAATTTTAGTCAGTATTTCTTTAGCTTTATCAATATCAATTTCTTTATCTAGTTCATTACCACACTCATCTATTTTATGTGGTAAAATTGCGCTTAGTGCTTCCAAGCTATTTGTTTTTACTGCATACTCAAATACTGTATACCCTTTTTTATTTCTTACACTTGTATCGGCACCCTTATGCACTAACTGCTTAGCAACCTCATTGTTACAATGTTCAACAGCATAAAATAAAGGTGTACTTCCACCTTCATCTTTAGCATTAACCTCACAACCTAAACTAATAAATTGATCCACTACCTTAGATTGAATATCTTCATAGCTATCAATATCGTTTAAGATTTCTTCAGCATATACATTCTTTGCTGCATTATGTAAACAATACTTATCTATATTTGCGCCCTTTGCTAATATCTTCTCTACTATGTTTGTAGTGCTAACACCTGCAGCAAGTAACAAAGGACTTTCTCCTTTTTTATTCTTAATATTTACATCTATATTTTTAGCATTTTCTAAAATGGCTTCAGGAACACGTTCATCTTTATTATTTAGAGCAATATGAAGTGCTGTATCTCCATCCTTATTTACAAGGTTAACATTATCACTCCTTTTTGTAAGAAGTCCTACTGAATCAATATAACCAACATTAGCTGCATAGTGTAGTGGTGTATTATCTTTATAGTCTTGAATGTCAATTTTTGCCCCTTTTTTTACTAAAATATCTATCATTTCATTATCTACTTCCCAAAATGTAGCATGGTGCAAAGGTGCTTTTCCTTCATTATCTTGGGCATTAATATCAATAGCTTCTTCTGTTAATAGCCTACTTATAACCTCATTGTGGCCATGAAAGACAGCATAGTGTAATGGTGTCTTTCCGTTTTCATCTTTTACATTAATATCAATAGATTTTTCTTCCAACAGTATATTCAGAATATCAAGATTATTGTACTTAGCAGCACAGTGTAATGGAGTTTTGCCCTTTTTATCTCCAATGTTTGGATCTGCCACAGCCTTTAAAAATAAATATACCGCCGAAATATTGCGTGTTGCCATTTTTTCCAATACTGTTCTTTTTCCTTCTCCTCTTCTTAGGTTAAGTACTACTTGCAGGTCTGGATCATTTTTATTAGCATTTAAAAACTCTTCAAGCTGCTTAGTACCAGCACGATCATAAATAAAGTCGCTAGCATTATAGAGCTCTAAATAACTACAATTAATGCTACTCAGCGCTATTAATAACCCCTGATCTAGCTTGTATTGATTTTCTGTTAATACTACTTCCTCTGAAAGCCATTCAACTATTTTCTCTCCCCACACTAAATCAGGTAGCATCGAGTTTTTTACCTGCAGATCATCAAAATAAATTTCCTTTATAGTTTCCAGAAATAATTGATTATTCTTTCTATTTTCATCAACCATACAACCCCCTACATTCTTTTTATATAGTATACTATAGTAAGTATATCATAATATTATTCCAATGTAAGAATAAATTTTCTATTATTTTGATATGATAGGAGAAAATCTTATTGTAAAATCTAAGGCGAGAGCTTGCTTTCTGCTATATATGAAAATTAGCTACTACAGGATATCTAATAAGCTTCACAAACTTTGCCTGCTATATATTTCTCCTGCTTTCAAAACTTCACTTTCAGTAATAAAACTCCCTGGTTCTTTAACTTCAGACGTTGAGCTATTTAACTTTTTAGATACAGCTGCTCCTAAACATTCCAAAGCACACACAAATAACATAGCAGCTATGCTTCCATATTGCAGATATATTGCAGTACCTGCTAACAAAGCTAACCCAACTAGAACCAACCCTTTTTTATTTGAAACAAGAGCTTCTGTTCTTTGCACTTCAGCTTTTTTATTTGCAAATTTTCCAATTTTCAACTTATCTAATTGTGTAGCCTGCACTTCCTTAGCTTGTTCTACTGCCATAGCTTTTTGTATATCGCTTTGACTGAAAAGCTCTTCCTGAGATGCGATTGTTTCTTTATCTTTCAGTAATTTTCTTCTTATTGGCAATTTTGTAATTTCTGTTTTATTTTTTTGCTCTGTTATTTTGGATTGCTCTGCTTTTTCAGTCAATATTGCCTCCATACCTTCTTCTACTTCCTCTGATTCCCGTTTTACAGGAGATATTTTGAGAGTGTCTTCGTCTATCTCCGTTGTCTTGAAGTCTACCTCTACTATTCCACTATTTTCTTCTTGTCCTATACCCATTGACTATTCCTAAATTAACATGAGAATTTTGTATACAGTATTGTTTAAGATATAGTAAATCCCACTTACAATACGTAGGTCCACATATTGGTAGCACTTTCAATTCTGAAGTGATAGGAACTTGCTTGATAAATAAACCAGCTTCCTTATCCTTAATTTTACTATAAAAGCTCGATTTATGCCATTTCTCCAACACTTCTAAATCCTCCAAGCTACCTATAAAATCTCTCTAACTGCCTTTCCCACAATAAATCCATTTTTGAACCCATGAAGTTATTCAACCTGATGTGAGGTGGCTGCTTTCCTTCCAATATTGCTTCCTTTATTTCTGAAGCCAGAAAGTTTAATTTTAAAATTGATCCAACATACTTAGGGCACGATATCTTGTTTGCATGACATATTTCTTTTATATTGGCATATTCTCCACTGTCTATCTGACTTTGCCATAAATGTGCTCTTACTAGTGCTTTTAACAATTTATCGTTTTTCTTTTCCTTTATCTCTCCTCCCTGTGGAACCAATATCATACTTTTTCCACTGCTTTTCTTTAACTTTAATTTTACAAATGTTACAATTTCTTCTCTGCTTACTTCTATTTCCTTTTCTGTGTTTCCATACTTACTGACTAAATCTTTTAGCCCTTCTTTACTTATTTCTATTTTTATTCCATCTTCTTTTAACCATATAGTTTTTATTAAGATATGAATTATGTTTTCTTGTTCTATTGGAAATATATTTTCCCAGATCTTGCTTATTTCTTCTAAAGTACCCAGTGCTATTTTTTCTCCTTTTTTAAAAGCTTTTTCTATTAATTCACTATTGCTCATTATCAAAGGCACCTGCTGCATTATTACTTGCTCTATTTCCCCAGCTGCTATTGTCTGATCTTTTGCTTTACATTCTCTTGCCTTTAAATGTTTTCCGCATACGTAATATCTATACTCTTTATTTTTCTTTCTAGCGTAAGTTGGCTGCATTGAAGTGTCGCATCCATAGCAACGCATTAACCCTTTTAATAACACTGCTGCTCTTTTCGTGCTTATTTGTTCTCTAGTACTAAAGTTTTCTTTTACCTTATTCCATAATTCTTGATCAATTATTGCTTCGTGCTTTCCTTTATATAATGTTCCCTTGTGACTTACAAAACCTATATAAGTTGGATTAGTTAAAATCCCTTTTACTGTTGCTTTTTTAAACTCTTCTCCTCCTTTATTTTTTAACTCTTTTGTTTGATAACCTTGTTCATTTAACTCTTTAGTCACTTTAACTATAGATTTTAAATCTGCAAATCTCTCAAAAATATGCTTTACTAGCTCTGCTTCTTTTTCATTTATTATCAGCTTTTTATCCTTGGCATCATATCCTAGTGGCACTCTACTTCCCATCCACAATCCTTGTTTTCTTGATTCTGCTATCTTATCTCTTATTCTCATACTTGCTAATTCTCTTTCATATTGCGCAAAACTCATTATTATGTTCAGCATTAACTCACCTACTGGGTCTGCTGTATTAAATGATTCTGTCACTGATACAAATGCTACTTCATGTTTTTTCAATAAATCCACTACTTTTGCAAAATCAAGTAACGACCTTGATAAGCGATCCATTTTATATACTACTACCAAATCTATTCTTCTTCTCTCTATGTCTTTAAATAACTCTTTCAATCCTGGTCTTTCTAAATTTCCTCCTGAAAAACCTCCGTCATCATATTTCTTTTCTATCGCTACCCATCCTTTAAGTTGCTGGCTCTTAATATAACTTTCTCCAGATACTCTCTGTGCATCCAGACTATTAAACTCTTGATTTAGACCGTCTTCACAGGATTTTCTTGTATATACTGCGCACCTAATTTGTTTTAACATTTTTCACCCCAAAAAACACTAACCCATTCCATCTTGTTCCTGTTATTTTATTAGCTATTGCAGACAGTGACTTATACGGCTGTCCTTTATATATAAATAATTTTTTACCACTGACTGTTACTTCATGCTTCTCTCCATGGTATTCTTTGATAATTTTTGTCCCTACTGCCATAAGAGGATTTTCACTACTTACTTTTTTTCCTTCTTTCATTTGCTCTGCTAAATAGTCTAGTTTCTTGGCTGCTTTTTCGGACAATTCTCCAAACGCATTTGCTTGTAACCAATGAGATATCCATCTGATAAAGTACTCCCTACGATATGGTGGTGCTTTCCCTTTAGATGCTGTCTCATACATTTTCCTCAGCTCTTGTGACGTTTTACTCGATAAAGACAAAACCTCTTTTTCTACAGATGCATTCATTTGCTTTTCCCCTTTTTTAAAATTTATACTGTTTGCTCTTTAATGAGGTGCTATCTTTATATGCAGTTAGCTCCTCCACTATCTCCTCAACTTGTCCCATATAAGCTAAATCTATTGGTGTATACCCCTTATAGTCTTTCACATTTGGGTCACCTCCTGCTTCCAAAATTGCTCTAACATTTTCCGGCTCCCTCATAAATACAGCTTGGTGTAGTGGCGTTCTTCCTATATGATTTTTAGCATTAACATTTGCCCCTGCATCTATTAGTGCTCTCACTTTTTCTACGCAGTTCATCATGCTTGCTAAGTGTAGCGGTGTATACTCTTCATGATCAGCAGTATTGACACCAGCTCCACTTTCTATTAGTGCTCTCACATCTTCTACCTCTCCAAAAATTGCAGCAGAATGTAATGTGGTCTTTTCTTGATTTACTTCGTTAATTCCATAAAATGAGTTTTTTTGAAGTTTTTTGTCTAATTTACTCATTGTTACCCCCACAAAATTGCCTCTTTAACTATAAATTAATGGTATTTCTTGTCTTTATCGCCTTCTACATCTGGTTCTTTATCGTCTGTTTTCTTAAGTTCTTCAATTTCTTCTGCATATAATTTTTTCACTGCCGATGATATTTCTTTCATAAGATGATCACCATAAAAATTCACGAATTCTTGTACACCTGTACCGAGCCTATTTATTATCTTTCCTCCATATTTTTTTATCAGCTCTGCTAACTCTGGTTGATCTTTAGCGCGAAATAATGGACTGGTTCCAAATCTGTCTATAGCGTTAACATCTGCTCCTGCTTTTAGCAGCTCTTTTACTGTTCCTTTGGCATTACCACCTTTCTCTCTAAATAACCATACAGACCCACTTGCAAGATGTAACGGTGTAGAACCATTGTAGTTTGTACAATCAACATCAGCTTCTGCTTCTATTATTGCCTTAACGTTTCTTGCCTTTCTTGCAAGTGCAGCTCGGTGTAGTGGTACTTCTCCTTCATTATTTTCAATATCAACATTAGCACCTTTTTCTATTAGTAATTTTACTGTTTTATAACTAGAAAACTGTGCTGCAAGATGCAGTATTGTATTACCATCTTCATTCTTTTTATTGATCCCATGAAACGATTTCAGTGATAATTCACTAAGTAATTTATTGATGGTGTTTTTGCTTTTACTCATATATCCCTCACAACTAGAACATAATACACTATGTGCTCTTATAATTATAATTAATGAACATAATATCTCCGTATTGGAAATAACTATGACCTTTCCTTACAAAATTAAGCCTCTTTCAACAGCAGCTTTTTTTCTTTTATTTACTGCTATTATTTTAGTATATTCCATCAAAAAGCGAAAAGCAAGATATTTCCACAATCGCGCGTATAGGTTTAACCCAATATTAGTATATATGAATATATTGAATATATAATTAATGTATTAAACAGATTGGGTGTTTTTCTTTCCAAGTCCTATGCAAATGACGATGCTCGTGCCATAAAAGTACGCCTGGATAAAGTACTGCTATATAATTTTCTAATTCATGAATTGGATCATCTTGTTTTAAATCTGAGCTATTTTTCCAATGCACATGATATTCGGTTAAGTTAAATTCTATAACTTTTTGATCAGTAAAATTCTTTGCTTCATAGTTGTAAGTAATGCTAAACCTTTCTAAAATCGGCGTGTATTTAAAATTCCACAATTGTTCTGAAAGCTTACTACTACCTAAGTAAAATCCACTTCCTTCTTCTTTTTTGCTAGTTGCAGGAAAACAGGTATTTATATCTCCTAACTTCCAACTGTCTGATAATACAACCTGCGCTTTAGCAAACTTAATTGGCGGCAATAAGCTTTGTGGGATAGGATATAGGGCTTTAAAATTATACCATACATGATCTCGCTCATATATACCATTATAGTTCTTTGTATGAGGCTCTGTTTCCCCAAGTACTGCTATGTCTAGCCTGTATACATCATTGCTGAAAGCTTGTTCATAATGAAACCTAAATGTACCAAACTTAAAACTTGGATTTTCTATTTTTAGCTCAAACGAACTCTTCCGACCAAATGATAATACTGGTCCATCCTTTTCCGTTTTAATACCTGAATAATCAGAAAGAACATCTCCCCATAAACTCTCATCCAGTATAAATCGTTGAGCATTATAATGATTATTAAAAATCCGCATTAACCTTGATCTTGCAGGAAGCGATAGATTTGCTAACTCTACTACCACATCAACAAAAAAATCATTTGGTACATCTGTTATTCCCACCTGAAGCTCAAAAAAATGCTTGCCTGGTGGTTCTTCAATAATCGTTATGTTATCTATGCTTGCCCACTTCAGTGCAATTTTTAGTGATGCTGGTGTTCCTCTTAGTCTCTGAAACTTTATCCCTTCTTTGATAGCTTTTTTCTTATCCTTTACCCAGAATAAAATTTCTTCCAGGCCGTATTCTTCTATGAGCCATGGTAAGATTTCTTCTCCATATTTAAACTTAAATCCTCTAATGCAACTTGGATCTACTTTATAATCGGTGCTGTCTACTATATCCCTTTCTTGCTTTGTGGAATTTGGCATTAGCTTTTGAATTCAATTTTTAAGTTACCAAGAGTAGCACACTCATTCCCTTTTATCTCAATATCTTCTCTTGGTTCTATTAATTCTACATTTTGCACTCCTTCAACGAAAAGACTTGCTATAATCCAAGACTTAGTAACATTCCAGCCCAATCTTTTGGCTGCTTCAAACTTTTCAATAAATTGCTTTTTCGCTGCTTCAATTGTCTCTTCTGATACTGCTGTAATCCTACTTTGAATATCTATTGCCATAATATTGCAATTTACAACTTCAATTGTATCTGTTAAAACCCTTATATCTTGGCTATTTAGCTGCTTTCTTACGATTTGAAGTAGCTCTTCTGATGGCACACCACCTGTTGATAACTCCGTGGATAAAATCGAAATCTGCACACTTCCTGGGTTAGGTGACTCAACTAGTGCATCTTTAACTCGAGAATCAGCTGATAATGCATGAAAGCGGTAATGCTCTTTACTTCCACCTGTACTCCATCCTGCTATTCTTGCTTTGATTCTTTTTCTAAAAGCTTCATCACCTTCTTCTCTGTTTCTCTCTACTCCATAAAATTCAGCTAAGTGGTCAAGGTCAGACCCTTCTGCGAACTTTAATAAATTTGCTTTAGCTGCTTCATTAATCCTCTGTCTTAGCAAAAGCTCCCTCCATGCAGCTACCTCTAAAATTTTTACTGCAGGATCATTTTCTATAAGCGCTGAAAACGTTGGGTCTCTACGTATTAATTCCTCCTTCATCCGTGAAAATATTTCCTCGAAGCTTAATTTTTCAATTACATTGGGTGGATGCATTTTTATATAACGATTCCTTTAAGCAAAATATTTTCGTTGTTTGGTAAGTAGATTCCTTCAAGATCAAGCGTTACTTTTCCTTCTTTGACTTCTGTAATTTTTACCTTTTCAAGTTTAAATCTTTTCTCCCACTTTTCCAGTGCTTCTGCTGTTGCTGCATAAATCTCAAGTGTAAAATCACGGTTTACTGGATGATCAACTAACTCAACCAACCTTGAACCATAATCTCGCCTCATTATTCTACTACTCACCGGAGTGGTTAAGATATCAATAATTGATTGTTTTAAATGTTCTATCCCTTCTAATTCCTTGCCTGTTATAGCACTCATCCCACGCATTATCTCTATCCTGCAAATACATTTTTGCTAACACTCATCACGTGAAAACCACACGACACCAAGTTGCCTGTTCTTGCTACACCTATGCCATTAGAAAATACACTGTTTGACCCTTGTGTTAGTGTCTCCCCTAGAGTCAAAATATCACTTTTGCGACAAGCAGATTTACCATTCACAAAAACATTGCTACTTCCACTCATACAAACATGGACAGGTATTCCTGTACAATGGTCCCCTATACAAACAATAGCTTTATCCATCAGTTTAAATCTATTCTATTTGCTTTAAGTTTTATACCATTCTTTGTTATTTCTATCTCTGACTTTCCAACCTTAAAAGTAATTCTATCAGCTACAATAAATTCAAGGTGATGACTTTCTCTGTTATATGATAATTTTGTTCCGTCCTTAAACTCAAAAATATCAGCATTTTCTTGGCGTTCAGATGGAAGGTACTTCTGCTGATAAATTGCTGGTAATACAACCCCTAACGACAATTCACCCAGCGGCGATAATACTACTACCTGCTCATTAACACTTGGTGGAGCCCAGTTTCTATCTTCTCCTGCTCTACTTGTTATCCACGGTAACCAATCTGTTAAAAACTCTCCTATTTGTACTCGTACTCTTGCTTTTTCATAATCTATTTCTTTGACCAGTCCGATACGGATAATATTGGCTAATTTTCTCTGTAACTCTGAAATAGCAAAATTACTTTCCAACATTAATTTCTCCAACATCTATTTCATGAGGTTTAATTTTCCCTTCCTCCCACACTGATTTGCCCACATGCAGCTCGTGGATCCATTCGGTTAACCAGACGGAATATGCATCTAATTCCGGTCTAAATCCATCAACCTCCCCAGATAGAAATTCTGCTGGTGAGACGTCCATTCCCCAAGTGTTTTTATTTACTACTCTTGCAACCTCAGCAGCTAATGTTCTCACAATTATAGGAGCATTTTCTATTGTACTATCAATTATAATTCTGGCTTCAAATCGCGCTCTCAACGCTAATTGTTATCTAAGTGAAGAAGTTTGACTGATTGTCGCCCTTCCTCACTCGACTTCAGAACCGTACGTGAGACTTTCACCTCATACGGCTCCTCTACAATTTGGTGCTTGTCATGCACACTTCTTATGTAAATCATCATGACAATGTCCATGTAACAAGGATAAATTTTTGTTCATATTATTACGTCTGTTTTGGTCTTTATGGTGTATCTCAAGGATATCATCATTTTTAAACCAAAGTTGACAATGACTACATTTACCCTGTTGTAACTTTAATAAATTTATTACTCTTTGTGGTTTATCTGGCATTTTCCTTAGACGATTACCCCAATAAACCCAATCCCCATCATAAGGAGATTTGGTTCCTTTTACTTTGACATGTCGTTTAATGGCATGGTCTCTGTGCTTAACAAGAAACATTTTTTTACTTGTCATAAATCTCCAATTGCCATTTTTGTACTCCTTAAAGTACTTCTTCTTAATCCAGCACTTCCCTTTCTTTGGATGTCTAAAAACTGCCCACTTCCAGAGATTCCTGTTCACTATACTACTCATTAACCCAAAGGTTTTATTAGAAACTACTGACCTGTAATATTGACACCATCCTCTAAACCCCAACTATGGATTAAAAAACAATAGAAAAGCCAAGGAGATAGGGTAAACTCAGGAAATATTTGAAAATCAAATGAGGTTACCCATGAATAAAAATATAACAGAATTATTTTGCTTTGTAGACGATTTTTGCAATGCAGCAGACAAAAATTTTGCAGAAAAATTCCTACCAAGTGGCAAAAAGCCAACCAGGACGCCAGGAATCACGCATTCAGAAATTCTCACAATAATACTTTTGTACCACCAATCGCCGTGTAAAAACTTTAAAGCTTTTTACGTACTTTGCCTTCCATTTCACAAATTAGATTTTCCAAAATTGCCTTCATATGACCGATTTATTGCACTAAAACCACGAATTTTGTGGTATTTAATGCTGCTTTTAGAGTGGTTTTGCGGACAAGCGAAAATGACTGGAATTTCATACATAGACGCAACTTCAATCGCAGTTTGCCATCCAAAAAGAATCTCGAGAAACAAGATTTTTGCTGGAATTGCAAAATTAGGAAAAAGCACGTATGGCTGGTTTTTTGGCTTTAAACTGCATCTGGTAATCAACGAAAAAGGAAGCGCTTACGCTGACAAAAGGCAATGTTGACGACAGAAAACCTGTGCCAAATTTGACTAAAAAATTGACCGGATTGCTATTTGGAGATATCAAAAAAGATCTTTTTCACGAATTATTCGATAGAGGTTTAAAGCTCGTAACCGGCATAAAAAAGGGTATGAAAAACTCATTAATGGCGCTAAATGAGAAGATTTTGTTGAGAAAAAGATCGATTATTGAGACAGTTTTTGGCTCTCTGAAAAATAAATTTGAGATCGAGCATACTCGGCATAGATCGCCAGTAAATTTTTTGATTCACATTCTTTCGACACTTGTTTCATATTCCTTGAAAACTAAAAAGCCTTCTATTTCCTACACTTTCTTCGTTGGCTAATCCATAGTTGGGGTTGCTAGAATCTTCTCCGCTGCTTTTGCTTGTATTGCATATGATTTAGCTTTTTGATGAGAAGATCCTGAGTATTTGTAAGTATAATTATCAAAATAAAAACGAATACTATCAAGTGCACACAGCTTCGCATTATCCAGTAGATCTTTTTGAATATCTTCAACACTACGCTGAGCAATTTTACCTCCCTCTGTTAAACAATAACTTTTTTGCCAGTCAAAATTCTTTGGAGCTTCATTCCAACCGATTCCTTCTGGCTTATTTTCAAGTGTTGTTGTTTCAACTTGTTTATTGTTTTCAAAACGGATATAAGTTGTCATTTTTCCTCCCTTATCAATTCCAAATTTGAAAGGTTTGTTCTAATCCTTGGCACTGCCAAGCTTTTAACGTTCTTTCTACATCAACTGCAAGCCCTGTAGTTAAAAAGTTGCTGCGAAAGTTATATATTCCCCACTGCATAAATTGAGCGTAATAGTTACTACTATTTGTATAATAATACGGTGAAGTGTAAAATAATATTGCTACTGTTTTATTAGCTGGAACAATAACACTACCAGAACTAGAAAATCCACTATTTGAACTTCCAAGGTTATAAATATTTTTCCAACTAATCGCTGATATTTGTGTTTTATTAGCATTGGCATTATTAGGTGTTCCAACAAACACTCCTGCTCCTTCATACTGTGAGTTCCAATATGACGAACCAACAAAATTTAATGTTCTTGTTATATCGCTACTTGTTGTGTTTTTAACAAATACTACTCCAAGCAGTGCATATGGATAGGTATACTCATTTGAAGAAACCGTATAGCGTGTATACAATTCTCTGTAAATAAATGTACCATTTTTTCCTTGCATGAAATGCACGCTTGGTGGTTTATAAAATGAAACATAACTTGTGCTGTGTGTATGAGCGCCAGTTAACAGGCAAAACATATTGTCAGTGTAGGACGTATCGAGATACCATTTACCAAGCTCAGTTGTAAAATGACCGCTTCCCCAAGTGTAGTCGTTCTGCCTGCTCACAATACCAAAGACAAATGGTAATGTGCCTGGATCTATCATATTACGATTTCTTACTTCTTTCATAATTGATGAACCACTTGGAACATCATTGATAGATTTAACATTAGTTGTAAGTGCTTTTAATTGATCTTCTCTAGTTTTTATTTCCTTCATAATTGAAGAACCAGTTGGTATATCACTTATGGTTTTAAGGCTATTTAACGTATTCCTTATAGTACTAAGATCTCCAGCGCTATTAATTGCAGCAATATTTGCATCTTTTCTCGTATCAAGTAATGATAAATTTGACACACCTTTTTCATCTATCTTTTTTAACGATTGTTTCTCTGACTCAGAAATAGCCCCTAAAGCACTGGTTTTACTGGTATCAAGCTTAGCTAAATAATTTGTTGTACTATCCAAGAGTTCTTTTAATTTTTCATCAGTCATTTGCACAATATCAAGAACTGTACTTTGACCTGCTATTGATTCAAGTGATTTAGCTAAGTATGCTAATTGGTCAGGTGTTGCATCTATAGTCAAATCTTTAAGTCTTTTATGTAAAGCATAAACTGCTTCTTTTGCTATGGTCATTACTTACTGCCCCACAAATTTAAAAAAGTTTCAAAACTAAAACGATTAAATGTATTTTTAAGTTGATTATGTTCATTTTCTCTTTTAGTAATATCCTCATCTACCTTCTCAATTGTTGTGCGGATACGGACCACATCTTGAACAGCAATATTATCTGGGTGTGGTAAGAGATATCCTCGTTTTGTTTGATCAACAGACATATTTTTTCTCCCAAAAAGCTTGTTTATAGTTTAAGTTATAATAATCCTTAAGGATTTAACTTTAGGGCGATATTGGACAGCACCACTGAGCACTAATTTCACTCTGGTTTCATTGGCATTAAAGTTCGTTAATGTATGAGTTCTCTCCACCCAATTTTCACTTATAGGTTTGCCCGTTGTTAAATTAACTAACTGCCATTCTTTCTTTTCAATACTTTTTTGTACATAAGCCTTAACATCCGCAGTACCAGGAATAATAGCATCATATGTAATAGTGATTTTAGTGTTTGATCCCGCTGGAATACTTCTAGTTACGTAATCTGCCGACTCTGAAATATTCCCAAGTACTAACTGCAATCCTGGATAAAGGACAGGACTTCTTTCTCTTGAGCCTTTTAAAGTTGCTTTTACTATAAGTTCCCCTGAAAGTCTTGAACGTAGCGCCAATGGAAGGTTATCAGATAGGTGGTACTCTTCTCCTTGCTTTTCTGTTAAGATAAACTCAGCATTAGTGTCAAAGGCTACTTTTTCAACGTTTACCAGAGCAATTAAGTCTGATGTATTATTTGCTTTAACACTGCCAAGATTAATCGTGGTGGAATTTTCAGTAAACTTTGCAGCTAGTAATCGAAAAGTTAAATCTAAATTTTGATGAGGAGTCCATGCGCTTGCATTGCTTGATGAAAGTAATACCCCAACTTGGTACGGTTGGCTTGTTACCCATCTACTATTTACCGAATCATATTTTCCCAGCTCTGCTATTTTGACTGCAGTATCACTATCATCGGTAAGTAAAACTAAAGCATATTCTTGCCCAGCTTCACAAAAGACAGGAGACCAAATAATACGTGTTGCTGTGCCATTTGTATTAATGCTCTCTGGCTCAACAAAACTCTCAGCAATTACCGTCTGCGAGGGCACACCAATAACTGTTTCACGAATTTGAAGAGCAACACGTTTTGTACCTCTAATCGTAAACCATAGATCAACTCCTGCAATATGCCTATTTTCACCTAAAGTAAATGTTTGGGCCAAAGGGTCAACACGTTTTGTTGCTATAACTCTTCTTCTCTCTTCTATGGTAATAGTTTTTTTACCAGTATAAGTTGCTTCACCATAGCTTCCTTTATCACCGAAGAACTGGACTAATTTAGTACCGGCTGGAATATTGACAGGAATTTTCAATTTTCCTTTTATTTTTCCATTTTTATCAGCAATATGCATATTTTTCGCCTTAATTCTTAAGCAGCAGGGGTAATAGGAATTCCATCAAATTTCAGCTCTTTCAGTTTTTCACCAGCTATAAAACCTTCAATTTCAAAATTCTGAGTAACTTCTCTCATAAACTCTTCCTCTTTTGTCTTACTTGATAAAAGTTCGGTATCTTCTGAAATAGCAAACTCTCTTGTTACCGAACTAGACCAATTAGTTTTTACTTCTGTAGAGTGGTCTATATTTTTGTTAATGGTCACCTTTGCCGGTATTGGATCAAAAGCTTGATAAGGGTTAATTTTCATATCTTTGGTTTGCAAAAGCTGATCCAGTACTGGCTCAAGTTCATATGGAAGTAATTGAGGTTTGGTGCTTTTATCAACATCAACAACTGTGATATTAATTGGCAAAGTAAGCTCTTTATTTACAATTGCAGCAGTTTGTTTTATTCCTTGGTCACGCATATCATCATCAAAAAATGGATCAACGAACATGCCTTTTTTACTTGTAGAATCTCTTGAGTTTGCATCATTTTTAAGACGCTCCTGCGCTACTAGAGAATAGAGGTCACTAATTCCTTTTTTCATCTTTTCTAAATCATTCATTGGCACAGCGTGAATGGCATTGTTTATCACTTCTGGCTTTTTATCTTTTTTCCATTTTTGGTAAATGTAAGCTAAAGAGAGCTGCCCAGAAGGTGCTTTTGGAATAGATGGCCTCCATGGATGAGCTATACCTTTTATTCTTCTTACCGCTCCTTTGCTATCAATGGTAATTAAATCATAACGTGGCATTTTCCAAGTATAATCAACCAATACCATTGTGCCATCAACTGCTCCTCTTATCTTACCTCCTTCTTCACTTAAATCTTCTGGAGTTGTGTGAGCTCTTGCTCTATAGGTTATTTCATAACTGCTTCCTGGCGCTGGTTCTTTTCCAGGTAATGACCAATCAACAACACCTGCCTGCAACTTGTACTCTGCACTATTTTCATAGATAACATTACCTTGTTTAATTTGAATAATTTCAAGAACTGATGAATCTGGTATTGGATCTTTCATTCCAGAATATGAACCATGAGTCATAGTGATGGTTCTTTGTACAGTAATATCCACTCTCTTAATTTCGCTAACAGGGGAATCATTAACTTTTAATTCCATTACTCTTTGGCTATTACCTTGAAAGTTATATGATTCTGATACAACGGTTTTTATATCTGGATCTTCATCAAAGTAAACACGAAGACTGTGAGGTAATTCAATTTCATAGCCATCAACATGAGCTTTTCCCTCATTTACCACAAATACTTGTTTTTTGCCATTCTTCTCTCCTTCTTCATCTTCAGTGTGTAAAAACATTACCTCAAGGCCTTCTACAACGTAAGAACCATTAGCTTCACGGTCATATCGAGCAAGAGCAGTAGTAACTAAATTGGCCTGTGGAGGAGCTGAATGCTGAATCAATACTCCGTTTTCAATGTTATAAATTGGGTAAAATTCTCCGTTTATAGAGCTAGCAGTGATCCCTTCTGCCTGAAAACCCCAAATAATGTTAGCTTTAAGTCTTGCTGATCCAACTTCTTGATAGTTTCTTGTACCAACAGCAGGATCGCGAAGCATTGAGTCTTCTAACTCTGTAATCGTGGATTCAAGGTAATAAACACCAATACGTACAGTCATGTTTGTTGGAATAGTAAATTCTTCCTTCTCTACATCTCTGACATATCCACGGAGATAGATTTTTCCTGATTCAAGTGTGGTTTTACCAGTCTCAAAGTCTATAATACAATCGCTTCCCGCAATAACATCACCATCTTTGAATACTGCATCTCCAATACTTTTTAATTTTGAAAGAGCATAATCTTGCAATTCATTAAGCTCAGCAGATTGAAGACCTCTTCCTGCTAAAAAGAGACTTCTTTCGTATTTTTTATCATGGTTAAAGCGATTATAATAATTATTTAAGCTCATTTTTAATTTAAAATTGTAAAATCAAATTAAGGTTCATAATTTTTAAAAACTCACCTAGTGAATCTCTAAAATGTCACCACGAAAGAAAATGTTTCACGAGTGGCAGCGGTTCTGATAAGTGGAACTGTGTGTTCTAGTACTAATAAAATTCCATGATCTTCAATATCCTGTGGTTCAAAATATCTTTGTCCTTCAGGCAATTCTTTTTTTACTTTTGTACCAACCATAACTCCTAGCTCCCGTATCACTTGATTTGCTGCGTCCGTGAAATCGAAGGTGAATTTAAGGTACAAATTATTGGTTGGTACAGTAGAAGGCTTAAACCTGCCAGAAGGAGTAATTAGCTCGCCATTCTCATCACCTGTACAGAAAAGTACCTCATCAACAACGCGACGTCCTACTTCCTTTAATAGCTTTGTAGAAGTTATAGTTTCTGGTGGTGTGCTTTGAATGTACTCTATATTCACTACGTCATTTTCCGGAGCTGAGCTATTTTCCACTCGTTTAATTATACCAGTATTACTATCAACTGTATAATCTACGCTTGACTGATAAGTTGTCTGCCCTTTAAGAACTTTTACATCTTTAATTGGATAGTGTTCAAGCTGAATTTCGCCATGAGCAATGACTTTCTCGATTTTATGGTTACTTTCCCAGCTTGAATTACCACTACCCCAAGCAAGATGTATGGGTTGTTCTTTTATGCTTGCTGCTATTGCTGCTCGACCTGATTGAGTTAGGATTGACATTTGTACCTTGAAAAAAGTGTTTAAGTATTAGATGGAGAAGTTCTCCAAATCTCCTCACTACCTGGCACAATTTCATCGTTTTCAAGCCTTTCATCGGCAAGTTTAGAGAAGTATCTATTTTCCCTTTCTTCCAAGGCCTCAAAAACCAATGTTCTTATCAACTTTGGTATAGTCTTGCCTTGGCACTCTGCTATGTACTTTAAAAAATCAGCAGTTTTTTTACCAAAGCTCACTTTAAATTCTATAGCCATGTTTTTCTCCTTTTCATTGAATGCTTTTTGAGGACAGCTTTTTACACCTCCTATTATATATAATCGCTTTTTCTCTCCAATTTGTTCAATTTTTTTTGACTAAGTTGCTTAATATACTACAATAAGAATAGTACTTTCGCTTTGTTAATGATGGTTATAAGTCAAAAATTTTGGGAAGATGATCTTGAAATTCCTGCAACTGACTTACTACTTCGTTTCAAAAATCAAAATGTTCGTGAAAGTTGGCTTAACTCCCTTACTGGCAGGCAATTGAATATTATTCTTAAGCGTCATTTTAATCACCAACACCAGCTATTTGACAGCAGTGCTTATTATGACAGTAGATCAGTTCAGCAAAAGCGTAAGATTCTTATTGATAGTGATTCTGATTGTCTACCTAATTACTATTTAGTTAGTCATTTTAGCCGTTTAAAGTCTGATTTAGCTATAATTGAAGTAGCCAAACCTGCATTAACCATAGAATCATTTTTATTAAATAACAATAAATGCGACAAAAAGTCTATATTATTTACTCTTTTTATCATTGATCCTAATCTGTTAATATATGTTTGTCATTTCAATAAAGTCCAAAAGAGAAGTTTTTCGCCATTTATTCTGCAAAATCCTCCGCGACAAAAGTCTATTCCATTTGCAAATTTCTTATCTGAAGAGGTATTGCAAAAAATACTAAAACAACACGATCTTTCTGCAGATGATGATTTTAAAAATAAATTTAAGGGCTTCTTTTATCATCAAAACCGTATTTATTTGTTTATACGCCGTGCTAGTGACTCAGACTTGTTGCTTAATTCAAATCAAGTAATACATGGTTACAAACCTGATATGATCATTCTTGATTTTACCCTTAATGCCAACCAAGTAAACTTATGTACTAAGGACATTGAGCATGGTTTAAAAATAGCAAACAGCATTGTAAGCCAATATTTTGAACTTGAATGTTCATTTGTTAATATACACAATCAGAATGACGTAGCACGATTACGTACTTTCTTGAGCGATTGCACACACGAATCAATACCAGACATCAAGCTCGTTGAATTAAAATTTAGCCCAACAGAACCAAGCACTTACTTCACATAAAACACAAATTCAGTAAAAAAATGGTTAAAGATATTAGAACCTTCAGTTGGAAATATATTACACGACATCTCTCTTATTCAACATGTAAAAGTAACGTTTAAGAGTAAAAAAGTTACTTTGTCTTTTCAAGCGAATATGCACGATCCAAGCTATATAGCGATCAACTATTCAGAACATGTGCTTAATAAAAAAGAACGTGAAGATTTTAAGTTATTATTTAAAGATACCTATGGACTTACCATCTTGTCAAAAACAAAATCCTGTTCTCTACAGGCAAATAGTTACTAGCCTATTGCAGTGGAACAACCATTATGATTCACCTAGTAAAGAGTTTTTAGAAGTTGCGCAGTACTTGTCAAGTCTAGGGTTTTTAAATTTAAGAGAATATTACTTCATAATTTGTGCAAATGATTCAGATATCTTTGATCTTCGATACGTAATAGATCCTTTTTGTTACAATAGACTAGAAATTGAGAGCGATTATGACGAAGATTATGATAATCCAATAATGTGCGATCTCTGTGAACGTGATATTCTTCCTAATACCTATAAAAAGCAACGTTATTACTCTTTAGATGTCACTATTAATCACCTGAAAGTTATTGAATGGTTTGAAGAACAATTAGCAAGCTTAAATATTACTTATACTAAAGTAGAAATAGGGGTCTATTATGTAATTGTTGGTACAAGTTTTGTCAGTTTAATTATTCCAGAATACTGCTCAGATAAGTCATACTTAACCATAGATAAACTGAGGACTAATCCTACTATTTTGATATGTTTTGGTAAGGATTTCAAACCACTACTTAATCTATATGTTGTTTTTATGGCTGATTTATTTTGCAATTATCAGACTTTAAATAAAGTGTTGAACGAAGCAGTTGAAAAAGGAGTACCAGAATTATTACCTAACGTTTCTTTTCAGGCATTAAATTGCTATTCTTATGTTTCTCTTCAACACACTAAGCCTACTTTACCAGAGAAAATCTTGGAGTTACAAATTAAGGGCAATGATATTTGTCTTAATAATATAGAAGTTATCGATAAACTGTCGAAGTATGGAATCATATTTTTCATTTTTTTAGATCAATTCTTTCATGATTTTAAGGCAGGAATTCCTCCAAAACAGTATAAAGCTTTAAAAATCGGAGAAATTGCAGATCGCTTAGGAGATATTGCTGATCTAGAACGACAAATCCGTAAACCAATCAATAGAATGCAAAATATCATGGCAGATAGGTTGGGTGGAACCTTAGGCTTGAATGTTAAAAGAGATGATATTATTCAAACTCTGCCATGGTCAGGTATAGGAATTAAAGAACATGGCTATAGGCTTAATCCTCTTACCATTATTCTTAAAAAATGAGTGTCTTTAAATATCTCTCCTCGTTAAATGCTCAGCCAATTTCATAACTTTTACGCGCTTGTTACTTTCTGGTATTTCTTGTTCGTAGAATTTTATATAACCTTCAGCAGCTAAAGCATTAATATATCTACGAATAGAATGACAACCATTAAAACCAAATTTACCTTCAAAAAAATAGCAAAATTGGGTTTTAGTATAAAAAATTCCCTTACGTCCTTCCTCATTAATTAACCGTAAAATGGTGTCATAATTTTTTTTCCAACGTTTTTTCACAGTGGATTTTTCTGACCAACTGCCATTTACCTTGTCAATCGTCATAGTTGGAATAGATTTGCCATTTCTTAGCTCAAATATCAACTGACGAGTACTTTGTTCCCCATTTGGCTTGATCATCATTATACCTGAAGTATAAAAACTTCTTAAAGCAGATGCTCCGCTAAAGTTTTGAAATGGTTCCTCTGCTAATGACTTTTTCGATACCTTCTTAGTATTGTGTGTTAAAATAATTCCAGAGTTAGGATTTGTTATAGATCTTAACTTTTCAACTCTGTCTTTTAAAAAACAAAACATCGAGCTATTCCTATTTTCTTCTTTATATTTATTGAAATCAAAAACACCACGTAGTGTATCAATAGCAATTATATCAACTGTTTTAACGTCTAATCTCTCTGCTATAATATCTTTGACTTTTTCTATTCCTTGAGCATCTAAAAGTAAGTTTGTTTTTGGTGTAATAATTAAATTTTTTGATATTAATTCTAAAGATTTATCATCAAATTTCAATTGTTGTAGCCGTTCCTTAATGTAGGGATATTCAAGATCAGTTTGAAGGTAGAAAACTTTTAGCGGTTTAGCCGGAGTAAATCCTAAAAATGGTAATCCTGCTGACATATGTGCTAACCAAGAAAGCAGTAGATCAGTTTTTCCAACCTTTGGAACTCCTCCAAGTAGTAAAAGCCCTCCAGGGGTAAGAATTCTTGGAGCAATTATATCTTTTGGTGATGGAGATTTATCTTTCAGATACTGACCAGCAGGAAATGCTGTTTGATTCCATTTTTCAGATGACACACCTAAACTTTCACGATTCTCACATGACATGCCTAAATTATCTAATTCAACTGCTACTTTTTTAACATACTGTTCATCTTCTGGCCAAATTGTTATATGCTTATCTATTAGTGGAGACCAATCTGTTTTCTCAATAGCATCATCTATTGCAGTTGTTGCTGTAAAACCTCGCTTTATCAAACTATCAGCACGTTTTTCACCTTTAACTATAATCACTTCATCAGACTTAATAATGCCAGGAATGTTATATAATGGTTTCAGACTGTTGTTACAGGTTCTTAGATGCCATATATGTCTATAATTGTTTTTATATAAATAAACATAAGCAATAGCCTTATTATTTTCATCAAGGTAGCTGTATTTTGCTATTATACGCTCACTAAGCCATTTGGTTATAAGGCTGGTAATCTCAGAAAAATCAGTTTTATTGATTACTCTGCTCCAGAGCTCAATAATATCTCCATTAGTTCTCTTATCACAGTTATACCAGGTTCCTGTTTGCTTACCTTCTACCACTATCATCAATTGGTCTTCATTAATATTCCCAGCATAGAACCCATAACCAAATTTACCGCCAGGTAATAAGTAAGACAAACACTCTCTAATATTGTGAGCCAATAACATTTTTATCTCTTATTTAGATTCAGTAATACAAAACTCCATATAACTCTCCAATTAATTTGTTGTAAAAATTGTTGCAATTTCTCTAGAATGGTATCCAATCAGCCTCAGAACTTTTGTTGTGTTCTGGAGTAATGACTGTAGCAATTCTGTTTCTGTCTCCGTACCTACTATCGGCCTCAATGCCAACTTTTACTATAAACTCTAAACCATTTAAATCAGCAATAGAGTTCAGTTTTCGAGCAAGAACTGCTTTTTCTGAAGTATCATCCGGGTGAATATTGCGAGCTGACTCTAAAATACTTCGAATCATAGAACGTCCAGATTCACCCCAGTTGTCTTCTGTGCCTTCTGCTTTACCGCTTTTAACCCCAATCATCTGAAAAATCTTACGTTTTGCATATGGACCTTCAATAACAGTAAATTCAGCATTTAAATAAATACTGCCGGTAGCAAGGCTTCTAGTGAACCAATTTTCATATCCTCCTGGTTTAATTGCCATTTTGACTTTTACCATTGTACCTTTCGGTATTAAACCACTTTGAGGCTTAGCAGTATTAAAATCAGTGAAAAAATCCTGTAACATATAACTCTCCAATTAAATCAACTAAAACACATAAGAAGCTAGCTATTCCATTGATCCACAAGGTGCCAGCGGCCATTTATCTTATCGACAAGCTTGTTTGGCACCCGCTGACCATTACGTAATTCAAATACTATTTGGCGCGCTGTGCTCTCTTCATCTTGTGAAAACATAACCATTCCAGTACTATAGAATCCTCTCAAAGACCCAGCACCGCTTAAACCTTGAAATGGATCTTCCTCTAACATTTTTTTAGATAACTTTTTCGTATGATGAGTCAAAATAATGCCAGCATCAGGATTAATAGCATTACGTAGTTTTTCAAGCGTTTTTTGCAAGAAGAATAGCATAGCGCTGTTATCATTTTCGTTGCCATATTCACTGCTAAAGATATTCCGAAGAGGGTCAATGGCTATAATATCAGGTTTAAAGCGCTCTTTGACGATTTCTTTTATCTCGTTTATTTCTTCACCACTAAATGATAATTGCACCTTCGGAGTAATAACTAAGTTATTAGCAGCTACATCCAAAAGTTCTGGATCAAGTTGAAGTTGTTGCAACCGTTCTTTCATGTAGTCATATTCAATTTCAGTTTGCATGTAGAAAATTTTCATAGGACGACTTGGAGTCATGCCAAGGAAAGAAACCCCTGCAGCCATATGGACGAGCCAAGAGATCAAAAAGTCACTTTTACCAATTTTAGGAGGACCACCAAATACCAACAAACCTCGCTTGGTTAAAATTCTAGGGTGAACAATATCCTCCGGTATAGGTGATTGATCATTCAAATATTCTTTAACGCTAAAGAAGGGAATTTTTTGACCGATATTTAAATCGATATTTAAAAAGCTTTGTGTCATAAATTATGCTCCAAGTTGAGTAGAAATTTGAGTAGTAGTAGAAAAAGCCTTAGTTTTAATTTTCGTAAGCAGCTTACCAAGATGTGGCTCTTCAACCATATCAAGGCATCCACTACGATCTTTAGCAGGATAACCCCAAGAATTAATAGTATGACAAACAAATGAGCGTTTCTCAGTACCATCATCTTTCTTGATGCCAACCATACTAATTACTTCATCAACAATACCAGGGATTTCAGTGGCAGTCTTAGCCCCCTCACACTGAGGAAGCCAAGTTGGACGGTTGAAATCATCTAGATATTGCCCTAGAGTTCCAACTAGAATAATATCTTTATCTGGAATGTGTTGAAACTGATTGAGCCAAGCCATCATCTCTTGAGCAAGTAACCCGTATGCAGCTCTCATATCTTGTTTGCCATTTCTGTCAGAGAAAGCTTCAGGTTGCATTTTTGCCCATAAAAGACATAAACGCGATGCAACAGTTATGCTATCAATGAAAATACACCGATATTTAGAAAATTCTAGATCTTTGTATTTGCTGGATACATGCTCATAGTGTCTTTGACTGTAAGCTGAATCAGCCTTCAATGCAGGATTTGGACCACCAACTAGACAGGCAATATCTCGAGCTTGATTCCAAGTACGAATACTGATCGAATCCCCTTGCCAATCTTGAACAGCAAGTAATCCAGCTTCAAAATCAAGACACAATGTTGTTTCATCTATGGTCTTTAAGAGACTTGTTTTACCAATACCATACGGACCAAAGATTACTATCTTCACACCTGTTAGCATTTTTACTCTTTCTTTATTATTTATAATTTTTAAAGTCATAGTTTTATTCCTCCCTCATAATATATAATCGAAAAATGAACACGATTTGTTCACATATTTTCATAAATATATTTTTAGGTGAGAGAGTTCAGCACGTATTTGCTCTCTAATCTTATAGATGGTTGTTCTAGATATTCCATGCATTTCTGCAATTTCAGAGATACTATGAGACTCAAGCTGATGAGAAATATCCTGCCAGAGCTTCGGTAATTTTGAAATTGCTTCATTTATGTCAATACTAGCTGCTACTTTATCTTCAAAATAACTATTTTCATCAATAACATCGTCCAAGTCGGTAATATCAACAAATGATACACCTGCTTTACTACCGCGTTTAGCACAGGATTGTTTGCGTAGAAGGCTTATTGCATGGTTTTTTATGACACTATGGATAAATGCATTTCTACCACTTTCTTCACCATTATACTGGCTTAAATCAGACCAAGTTTCACATAAGAGCTGCTGCTCTATATCTTCAATATCAGAACTAACACAGCATTTATAAGATTTAATTTGTCTAGCACGTTTCCTTATTTGTTTAATGATTGAAGGATCAATACCAGGATACTTGTTTTTAGATTGCATATGATGCTCCATAACTATGAAAGTAATAAGGATGAGACGTTTCGATTTCACTTTGTACTGCATGGGAAAAATTCGTTCCCCCATATGGAAAAATTAAGCTATTGATATTCTAGTATTTTTTCTTGAAATATCCCCCATGTGAAAAATTTGTTCAGACATGCTATGTAAAATGAGGAGAAATTGAATGATCTTCGGGTCTTTATTTATGAACTTGTTAATGAAATTTACCGATCTTCTATCAGCTAAGGGACACGCCTTAAGTAGATGGATTTAAACTTTAAACTTGGATTTCGTAATAAGCTAAAAGCAAAAATTAAACCTCATAGAGAATTAATAGGCCTCTATAATATGTATACCGGATTACTCACAACTTTTTCCGGAAATTTTTTAAAAAAAGTTCAAATAATTTTAAAATCGCTAAAATTGGTTGATAAAATTCATCAAAAAGATAAAGATGGTTATTTTATATTTTAATATTAGATGGAAATATATCAAAAAATTAATACAAAGAAGATAAGGCTTTTTAAGTTAAGATATCTACTAAAGACTTTAACTTTTTTAAGCATGGTGTTTTTTGTCCTCCCACCCTTTGTTAGGCTTTTGTGTTCTCTCAAGTTAATTCAGCTTAAAAAAACTTCTTTACAACTAAAATAAAACGTGATAAAACTACCGTGGGGCTTTTTCTTAGTTTAAGATATAGTGGTAATTGCCTGTCATTCGGTTTTTAACGTGGTTTACAAGCGTTCTTTAGGTGGAAGTGGTATAATTCTACCCTGAAGTCGTAGAATCGTCTTAAAACTCTATTATGAGCTATTTTATTTTTTGTAAGCATTTGCTTTAGGTCTTTCGTCTTTTTTTCAGGTTGTTCAAATTCAATAGTAGGTTTTGATGGGGTTCATATTTTTGTCTATTGGTTATATTAGATTTTGTAGTAAGCTAAAAGCTAAAGGTAGTATGTGTTAATTCATACTACTTATATTATTATTTATAATAATAGGAGTTATTTTGAAAACTGAAAATCGTACCAAATCCTCCATATTCCAGGGTTTTTACCTTATTGCTCAGTCTGCAGTCTCAAAGTCTGAAGATGCTATTAAACTATTGAAAATCCGGCATTTTTTTAATTATTAACAAATTCTGACTTCGTAGACTGAGAAAAATCTGAACAAAATTGGCCAAGACTGAAAACTGAAATGTTTAAATAATAAAGAGCTTTAGTAAAAAAAGTTTTAGATATCTAAAATTTGATCATTATAAACCCAAATATTTGGATTTTCTTCTGGAACAATATCACCACACTCTGTCGATTTGTAATCAGTTGGTAAAATCTTTTCATAGACTATAAGATTCTTATTTAGTTGATTATCAAATTTTGTAACTCTTTTTTCCATGCCTTCAACACAAAGTATTCCATATTTAGTTCTTGCAGCATTTTTACCTTCTCTGTTGAATTTAATGTAGCCTTTTGAAGCAAGTACATCAATGCGGTTACGAATAGAATGCTGACTACCAAGATCTGCCCTATTTTCAAATACCTGACAGAACGAGTTAATTGTATACACCTTTCCTCTTTTACGTGCTTCCTCATAAATCAATTGCAAAATAATATCGTGTCTACGAAAACGTTCTGCATCCAACTTTTGCCCATAATCCTTGTTTACCAACCTCTGTGATTCATAATCAAGTATGTTCCAGCAGTTATTGATTTTATCGACATACTTTGATGGAATAGCGTGACCATTACGTAATTCAAATATCAGCTGACGGCCATTTTGCTTTTCATCTGGCTTAAACATTATCATTCCTGTAGTATAAAAGCTTCGTAATGAACCAGCACCACTGAAGCTCTGAAAAGGGTCTTCTTCTAATGATTTCTTCTGAATCTTTTTTGTATGGTGTACTAAAATAACTCCTGCATCTGGATTGACTAATGTTCTTAGTTTTTCAACTCTTTCTTGTAGGAAAAAGAGCATTGAATTATTGTCATTTTCACTTCCATTCTCCCCAGCATCAAAAATATTACGTAGTGGATCTATTGCAATAACATCAACTGTGTTTGAGTCAAATGAATCTTTTATTTCTTTAACAACTTCATCCATACTATCGTCGTTCAAAAGTAGCTTCGTTTGCGGGGTAATAACTAAATTATCTCCAGCAAGCTCAAGAAGTTCTTTGTCCAGCTTTAATTGTTGCATACGTTCACGCATATAATGGTAACCAATTTCAGTCTGAAGATAGAAGATCCTTAAAGGCCTTTTTGGTACCATATCAAGAAACGGAATTCCTGCTGCCATATGAAAGAGCCAAGAAATGAGAAAGTCGCTTTTGCCAACCTTAGGTGCACCAGCAAAGACTAAAAGGCCACTTGGAGTTACAATCCTAGGGTAGATTATATCCTCTGGCATTGGTGATTTATCACTTAAGTATTTTCTTGCCGGAAATGAAACAAACCTTTTCGCGTTTAGGGTGTCGGTAGTCAGAGTGTTAATAGTTGAAGTATCAATAGCAGATAATGGAGTTGAAGCTAAAAACTCTTTAACATCTATACCTTCCCCTACACAATCAGCAGCATCCCATTTTTCAGGCTTACCTTGTGGAATTTCAAGAACAGCAAGTGATGCAACTCCTATCTCTAAAAGCTTTCTTGCAGAATTGTCAGCATAGTTCTTACCTGACTTATCATTATCAGGCCAAATAACAACATGTTTACCTTTAAGTGGAGTCCAGTCAGTTTTTTTTGCATCTGCATTTGCTCCAGACATTGCCGTTGTTGCTGTAATACCATGTTTTATTAGTGCTTCTGCACATTTTTCCCCTTCTACTAGAACAATTCTATCAGACTTCAAAATACCTGGAATATTGTATAGTGGTCTTTGGTTAGGTGCTTCATAACTTAACGTTTTAACATCAAAAGGACGATATTCCTTTTTCCTTCCTGGAGGATCAAAACGGTTGACTATGACAATAACTTGATTGTTTTCATCATAGTAGTTCCAGCTACAGGTGAGATATTTTTCCAAATATTCTACATTTTTGTACTCTTTGATATGGGTTTTGCCAAGCCACTCAGCTATAGAAGCCATTACCTCAGGAAACTCTGTTCTGGCATTTTTCCTGTGTACAGCTGCCCAAAGATCGAGAATATCACCACCTTCATCTTTTTCAAAGTCCTTCCAGAGCCCTGCTTTACTACCACTTAATTCTACTACAAGACTTTTTCCTTTATTACCATATACATCACCTACGTAAAACTTATCACCACGAAAAACTCCATTCGGCAGTAAGTAGGACAGACAGGATCTAAGGTTTTGCAAAAGCTGTGCCTTTAGATTTTGTGATGATAGGTAACTTTGTGAAGCAGCATTGTTAAAATTGCATGAAATATTCATAAAATTCTCCGTTAAAACTTATCAAGGATTTTTTCTTTCCCCTCATAAGTAATTAATCGCAAAATGAAACGAATTTGTTCAAAATTAACTTGCTGCTTTTTCTAATTTGAGATTTTTTTCTAAACCTTTTCTGCCATTCCTACCTTATAGGTTTAGCAAAGAAAAGTCCTATAACTCTAGACTTTTGCATTTTTAATTCCTAGAAATATTGCACAAAACAAAGTGACCATTTTGAGAAGCTTTCTCGATATATAGTAACAGTGGATTAAAATAATTTATCTAAAATAGCTAAATCGGTGAACATTTTGTGAAGTTTTTGCGATATATATTAGTAGAGGGCAATGAAAGTTTGAAGCCTGTAACCTCAATGCCCACTAAGGTAGCTTAAGTGTTTTAGTCTACCTGTATTTAATGTAATTTGTGTTTTGGTAATTTTATGATAAAAGCGATAGATTTTTCAACTTTAAAAAACTCATCTCCATACAAAGAATTCATCATGCAAGACTGGCTTGCTATTGGAAGCATTTCTTCTTTTTTTGGTGAACGTGGAACAAACAAATCTTTTTTAGTTCAGGAGTTAATGACAGCCATTGCAACTGGCAGCCCCTGGTCAAGTACAAGTTTTAGTCCGGCCAAAGTTTATGGAGTGTTTTCAGAATATGATGAAATCGAACTGTTAAGCCGCCAATATAAAATTAATGAAAGTGATAAAATAAGCGACCTTCACAGAATGAAAATGATTTCCCTATTTGGTAAGGAAAATTTATTGATGACTTTTAACAACAATAATGTAGGAACACTAACGCCTTTATTTAATGAATTGCTGAATGATATCAAATCATTTAAACCTAAACTTGTAGTGCTAGATAAAGCCTTAGACTTATTTGGAGGAGACGAAAATAATAACTCTCATGTTAAACAGTTTATTCATAGATGCTGTGCTTATATAGCAAGAGAAGTTAATTGTTCTGTTTTGTTGTGTAAACACGGATCAATAGGAGAAGTATGGCGTGATACAATAGAATTTCATATACACGCTTACCTAGATGAAAAAGGTAGCTGTCTAGAGAAGAAAAATAACGTACATATAGAGATTTTACCTCAAAAGACCTTATTTGCCAGCAATCTATATTAAATTTTAGAAATAGTATGTCAATTTTAGCACTTGATTTAGGCAAACAAACAGGATGGGCTATTCTCAATGGTGGAATCATTCAAAGCGGAAGTGAGAGTTTTCATGGTAGCCGGTTTAGTGGTGGTGGAATACAATTTTTAAATTTTCGCAATTTGTTTAAAAAGGTCATGAAAAGCCTAAGCAAAGGTAGGGGGGTCTGGTAGAGACTAGTGACCTTGAAAAAAAAACCAGCGATTTGGTCTCGCAATCATAGTCCCCCCACAAGAACCGTGCATGCAGATTTCCCGCACACGGCTCCACAATACAGCATTCACATTAGTGCTCTTGTGTATAGCGAAACATATACCTTTGGCTTTGGTAGTGGATTTACTTTTAAATAATGTGAAAATTGTTTCCAATCCATACTTTTCTTGTGACTACGTCGGTTTATCCACTTAAATGCTAGCTTCGTTACTGGTCGATAAAATTGAAACAAACACCGATAATTTCCGCTAATCCCGAAGTAGTTATAGTGTCCTATTAGTTTGGCTTTCAGTTTCTGCCACCACTCCTTGAGACACACATGACTTCGTACCATCTTCAACCACTCTTTGATTTCCTTAATCTTCCTGGCTAGGCTTATCTTTGAAGTTTTCTGCTTCATCGTAAGTTTACCATTACGACTTTTTCCACAATAATGTGTAAATCCTAGAAAGTTGAAGCTAGCAGTCTTGCGTTTCTCTCTTTCTGCTTGATACCATTCCTTCTTACCAAACTTTACTATCTTTGTTTTATTTTCAGCTATTTCCAAACCAAATTTACTTAGTCTTTGTTTTAGCAATTCTAGAAATTCCTTAGCGTCTTCTTCCCTCTCGCAGCCAACTACAAAGTCGTCGCAAAACCTTATTAGTTGTATACACCCTCTGGCTTTTGGCTTAAATTTCTTTTCAAACCATAAGTCAAGCACATAGTGCAAGTATATATTAGCTAATACAGGGCTCACTATACCACCTTGTGGTGTGCCTTGTTCGGTTGTTTTATAACATCCAGCTTCGACTATTCCTGCCTTCAGAAATCGTTTTATTAACCACAATAAGTTTGGGTCAGCTATTCGTTCCTTTAAGCACTTCATTAGCCATTTATGTTGAATATTATCATAGAACTTCTTGATATCCACTTCTACAATGTAGTTAATTGGTTTGTGCATAACTGCCTTATCTAACGCGTTTATTGCCTGATGACAGCTTCTTCCAGGTCGAAATCCATATGAGTTGTCCAGAAAGTTTGCTTCAAAGATATTTTCCAATATCTTCTTTAGCATTATCTGTACTAACTTGTCTTCAGTTGATGGCACGATAACTTCATAATACACCTCCTTCAATTTGTTTTTGTGATTTCAACCTTGCAATTGCTATTTTAGAAGAGCTCTCAATACGTTTTTTTAACTCCAGTTCTTGTTCTAAACTTATCGATATCCAGAACCTTTCACCAATACGTCGTGCATTAATAAACTTACGTTCAATCCAATAACGTACTACGTAATGACTGACATTGAATTTTTCTGCAACTTGTTTCACTGATAACTCTTCTTCAGATTTTTGATTACATAGTGCTGGGATCTTATGTTTAAATCGAATCCATTTCATACTTTTTATAGTAAAAGGATTACCTTTATTTGTTGTCAGCCCCTCTTGGTTTAACAAACTAATAATTTGTTCATCAGTCATTGTTTTCGATAGCTGTCTTATCCGATCAATTATATCATCTGAATGCCTCCATCTGTCATAGGATTTTTTTGGCAATTGCACCTCTAAGTCCTCTATAGCATTTGTTTGCCAGCGTATATGTAGTACTGCTTTTTGTTCACTACGTAGTTTTTCAACAGTAATATCCTTAACTAGAAGTCGTAAAATACGCTTTCGATCTCTTGCACTTGTTGATTCTGCATTCCATAAGCGTGGTAAGTCCTGAGCTAGTGCCAACACTTTCTCTTTTTGTTGTTTTGTAGCTGTAAGTACATCATTTTTCTTATATTCATCATATTGATTCTGTGCTTCTTCCAATGCTATTAAAGCTTCGTTCCAACGTTTCTCCAATGTTCCAGCTACTAGGCGATTTGATGGGTCTACTTCTTCATAACGTCTCTGTGCCAGTTGTACTTCATAATCTGCTCTTTTTATCTGCATTTGCCATTGTTTATCTAGCATGTGACCTCGTTGCTCCAATTCTTCAAATGCTTTTACGGCAATCTCAATTTGCGCAGGTTCCATGACTTCCAATACTCTTTTTACGATAGCTTCATCCAGAGGATTTCCATAAACAGAAAAACAACTCTTACTATCTTCTCCCCACTTCTTTTTCCAATTACATTCATAAACAGCAAGAACACCACCTTTGCTCTTATACCTTACAGTAAGACGACAGCCGCAGTAACTACAAATTAATAATCCCTGCAATAATCCCAATCCTTCTCGTACTGCTGTAGGTAGCATATTCTCTTCTCCACTGGTTTGATTATTTGCTAAAACCTTTTTATTTGCTACATATTCTTCCCACGTTATATAACCTTCGTGGTGGTTTTTTATCATTGTATGCCAGGCTTCTGTCGGTAGGCGAACTACTGTTGTCTTGACCAATCCAGTACTTGATAATTTTTTCTGATATTTAAAGCGACCATAAACATAAGCTCCAGCATAAGAAGGGTTTTTTAATACTGAACATACCCTAGAATGTGTCAGTGCTCCCCATATTAACTTTCCTTTCCAAATACCACCATATGCTCGTTTTGGAAACTGTATTTTGTTCTTACCAAAATGATGTACTACTCCATAAGCACTGCCCTTTTCTTTAAATACTTTAAACAATAATTGAATCACACTTCTTACTTGCTCATTATCGTCAAATCTAGTATTACCTTCATCATCATAGCAAAATCCTACTGGGAGAGGAAATCGAAGCTCTCCTTTCTTAGCCTTATTTACCTTACCTCCTAAAAGTCTAGCACGGATGAAATGCAACTCTGCGTGTGATATCGTTCCTTTTAGCCCAAGTACCAATTGGTCGTTGAAGTCATTAGGATTGTAACAACCATCTTCATCTATAATCAATGTATCTGTTAAAGCACATAATTCCAGTAATCTATGCCAATCACTGCAAGATCTAGATAATCTCGACGCTTCCAGTACAAACACGGCTCCTACTTTTCCCATTGATACATCAGCAACTAATATTTTAAAATCTTCTCGATTATTAGCTTGAGCTCCTGAAATCCCTAAATCATCATCTAAAACTCTTATGGCATTCTGAGACCATCCCATTTGTTGCGCTTTATCTTTCAGTTTATACTGCCTTTCAGTACTCTCCTGATTGAGCCTTACCTGTCCCATTGTTGATTGCCTTAAATAAACGTATGCTGGTTTTAATATATGGTGGTTCTGAATTTTGTGTGCTGTCATTATTAATATCCTCCGTTTTAATCAATTGTTGTTCCACTATTAAATACTCATGCAACATGTTTGCTATACAAATAGCTATCCTGGTAGCATCTACTGATATTACGGAGGTTTTTCCTTCCAATGGCATAATTTCTTTCCTATAATCGTTTCTGTGTTAGTCATTAATCAACCTCTTTGCTATTTTTAGCTTGATCAAGATTGGTAACTAATTTAACTAACTGCTGAAGATGGGAAAACGATAAAATAGGCGATAAATCAGTAAGGGTTTGATAAAGATTAGGATCTGCTTTGTCTGTCCAATCACGTGGAATGCCCACTGTACCACGCGTCAACGTTTTCAAACTAAATATATCCCGATTATTAAAGTTTTTTGTTGATAATATTTGAAAACTTTTCCCCTTCCATGGATGGAATGGATGAGTAATAGTAGCGTATCCCGAATATCGACTGGACTTAGGTGCAGTTAATTCTAACCATGGGTATTCCGAGCCCGCGCTTCTCTTTGCTCCCAGCTTTAGGTATGTATACCCTTTTCACTGGTTGCGGTTGATATTGCTTCTTCTTCATACTATCTACTAGCTTTTTAAGTTTCTCTTCTAGATCTTCTCCATAGGCTTCTACTGTCACTTGGTCTATACCACAAGCCTTGTTGCGTTTTAGTTCCTTGTAACACTCCGCAAGATTCTCTGTATTTATCAGATGAACTAGCGACGTAAATTTTACTCGCTTATCTTGCTTAGCACGTACTGCTATCTGGTTTAGTTTTCCTTGCATATTCCTCCAATCTCTGTTGTATTGGTATAGCAATCCCTATACCAGTCACTATATTGCTGACCGCTTCCCCTTGTATGTGGCTTTCCCACACTCCGAGTACTATCAGTCAGTCCGACTTCCTTTGTATCATTCTCCAGTCCTCGCCTTTATTGACTTGTTCCAGAGTACCCTTACAGGAATACAAAGGATCTCCCAAGTTCACGTAAGGTCCATCTCAACACATGACGCGGCCTTCGATCCCGATGGGGTGAGTAATATCTTGCCTTAGCGTTATTACCCATGTTGCCTTCCACCATTTGTAAAGTGTCGGCCCCCACGATGCGTGCATTACGGAACTCAATACCTTCACTTGCGTTGCACCCTATGTTGTCCATTCCATTAGCTTTACTACGCTCGTTACCTTACGCAGTATAATGGTCTGTTCCAGGTTGCTGGCTAAGCTTTACCCGTATTGGATTTTCACCAACTGTCCCTTACGCGCTTCTTGGCGCACACAAAATGGCACCCCCCTTTCATAATTAATATTATTACTTAATATATTATCTTTTAATTTACAAACTATCTGCAATTTAAGTCTTATGTACTTTAAAGATACCAGACAGGCTACCAATTTAACTTTTATATGAAAAAAGCAATAGATTTATCAAAATGGTGCGCTCCACAAAAGGAGTTTGTTGTAGAGGATTGGCTTTCCATAGGAGATGTTTCGGTTCTCAAAGGTGAGCATGAAGTTGGTAAATCTCTCTTAGCTCAGCAATTAATGACCGCTGTTGCTACTGGAAAACCATGGCTCAACATGAAAGTTAAAAAAGCAAGAGCATATGGTGTGTTTTTCGAAAACAATAAACAAGAAGTCTCAGACCGCCAATGTGCAATTGATTCCCTATACCAAACTGACGAATCTTTATTGGGAAGCCAAATGCGAATGTTTGGGCGAGTGGAAACAGATAATCTATTAATGACTTTTGAAGATGATGTAGGAGAGCTAACACCTCTGTTCCACGTGCTATATTCGAGTATCAAGTTATTTCAGCCAAAGCTTGTAGTGTTGGATACCATTGCAGATCTATTTGGTGGAAATAAAAGTAATCCTTCACATCTTAAGCAGTTTATGGAAGGTTGCTGCGCTTATATAGCAAAAACATTAAATTGTGCTGTTTTAGTATGTGAGCACGATTCAAGTATAACCATGTGTGATGACAGAGTATGGCATTTATCTAGGTCAGAGATACGAGATGAACGCATGCTATATTGCAAGGGATCAAGCCATTTACTACGTTATCAAGATGGGATCTTTGTAATTTAAGAAAGGATATTTTTAGTTGAGTAAGCAGATGTCAATACTAACACTCGATTTAGGCAAACAAACAGGCTGGGCTATTTTGCATGATGGAATAATTCAAAGTGGCAGTGAGAGTTTTCATGCTAGCCGTTTTAGCGGTGGTGGTATGCACTTCTTAAAATTTCGTAGTTGGCTCAATTTGATGAAAGAAAAATTTCCAGATATTAGAACGGTTTATTTTGAGGAGGTTAGAAGACACCTTGGAACTGATGCTGCTCATTGCTACGGAGGCTTCTTAGCTCATTTGACTGCTTGGTGTGAAGAGAACCATATCCCCTACCAAGGTGTACCTGTCAAGACTATAAAAAGATTTATCACAGGCAAGGGTAATGCAAGTAAGACTGATGTGATTGATGCAGTACAAGGTAGAGATTTTTTTCCTATAGATGACAATGAAGCTGACAGTCTTGCTTTGATGCTGTGGGCTCAAAAGCTAGGAAATACGGGGCTTACAGAGCAATACAACTCTGACGTTAGATGCAAAGATAAGAATATCAACGATAATGCTTAATCTATTAAGATATAACTTTAACTACGAAACAAACAAAATGACAAGATTAACAATAATATCTAAATTTTCAACAATAATAGTTAAAGATATCCCGTAAAAGTGTGTCCTTCCCCACAAAATACAACCGTGGGTAGTGAAGCCTCGGGCCTTGCCTAGCGGTAGACTTATTTTAAATGTTAACTTCTTAATGAGCAAATTCCTTGCAATTCACTATTACCCAATTGAAAACCTCATCGAATATGACAGAAATCCCAGAAAAAACGACGTTCAGAATATGCGCTTCAATTCGTGAGTTTGGCTTACATATTCCGATTGTTACAAAAAACTGTGTATTTAACGTGCAAAACCTTTCTGGCTCTTACAGGAATTTTAACCTTAAGTGCAATGGAATTTTTCAATAAACCACCATGGAGACAAAGATCGAAATTTATTTATTTACGCCTCCAATTTTATAATACATAATGGAGACAAAGATTTATATTTCGTGTTTTATGTCTCCATCATTTATTGGTAGGCAAACTGAGTTAAGGCAACTAGTGGAGCTTACAGAAAAAAATACTGCATCTTGTGTAGTAGTAAAAGGAAGGCGCCGTATAGGAAAAAGTCGTTTAATTCAAGAGTTTGGTAAGTATTTTGAACAATATTACTCATTTATAGGCTTGCCACCAGAGAAGCATACTACATCAACTTAATGAATTTTCTAGACAAGTTGCTAAACACATCTTTTGCCAGGCATGATGACTGGAGTATGGGCAGTTGGTGAGCGCAGGAAAAATATTTGATGAAATTTCTTGGATGGGCTTGAAAGATTAAACTTTTTTAGGAAAAATTAACCGTGATACATACTCTATGGGGTTACTTTCATCTCTACCAGAGTGGCATACAATTATTGGACTCCAGTTTGAAAATTTAGTGCTTAATAACAGAAAAAGCATACTTAATATTTTAAGAGCTGATGGAATAGTAAGTGAAAATCCATTTTTTCAGAGGAAAACAGGTAATATAGCAGGTTGTCAGATTGATTATATGATTCATAGGTAAGGTTTGAATTTTTTCTCAAGATTATATTGACTTTCTCGTATACTACATTAATACTAAAAGTAGTATTATATATAGAGGGTATGTTTATGTTAAAAAGTTCTATTGAAATAGGTAAAACCACAGAGCAGTTGTTAGAATCTTACCAGGGTATTAGGCATGTGTTTAGTGGAGTATCCAATAGTATAGATCCGGTTTCTTCTTACCAAAAAATAAAAACAAAAATACTAGAAGCAAAGGAACAGATAAAATTATTGGTACAAATTGACATAAAGCTAGAAACAGAAAGAAAAAAGACTTTTTCTAGTACTGGCAAAAAGAAACAATTAAAACAAGCTAGATCTGTTTTAATGAAACAATTAATTGATATTTCGCATGAAATTAAAACTTTGCATAAAGAATCTATTACATCGAATGAATATAAAACTTTGCAAGGTGCACTAGATCAACACTGTAAATTATTAACTGATTTACAACAACAAGTATTAGGAAATCGAGAAGCTATGGAAGTTATAGAAGATGGTAGCGTAATAAATGATGAAGCACTTGTAAATATTAAGGCCGAAGCAATGAAAGTAGTGAATGATATAGATATACTTCTTTTTGGAACACAAGAAGTAAAGCCTAGTGTTCTTGATTCACTAAAAGTAGAGGCAGCAAGATCTGGTAACTATGCAACATACTCTACTTCTACTCTTTAATAAGGGGATTTCGTATTTTATCTGTATATATCTAGTAAAATTTATGCAGATAATGTACAGTTTCAAAGAGTGATGTGTAAGAAGTTATCAACACAGGAGAAGCTGTTGGGTGAAATGTTGTACAAATGCACCCAACAACGAAATAGAGCAGTAGAAAGGATAGTATGTACTAATGATCATCTCTCGCCTTATTCGCTCTGGGCTTGTTTGTAAAGACACAGTATTAGTAGGTATTGATGTGGCTCAAAAAAAAGAAGTTAGGCTATATTGATATTAAAACCGAAGATGGAAGGTTATGTTTCTTGCTGTAGATTTATGTTGAAAAGTGCAACAAAAACCATAGCTACTTGTATCTCCCAGCTTAAAAATACAAATAAATAGTACAAAATAAAATGCCAAAATATGCATTAAAAACTTGCTTTGTTGATTTTCACAATTACTATATGAGAAGTTTAATATAGTGGGTTTTAGTAATGAAAGTCATATGGTATCTCTATGCTGAAAACACAACATCCAACAGATTATCTAAAAAAAGAAAGCATTGCTGAGCCGATAGAAGAAGAACATCATACAGAAATTAAGGAATTTCCTAAACTTAAGCGTTATCGTAGGTCTGATAGTGATGATGAAAGGGAGCAAAATACAGAGCTATTTTCTGCTATAAGGAATGGTAATCTACATAAAGTTCAAGAACTTCTAATAGCAGGAGTAAAGACTAACATTGTTGATAAAAATAATAAAGATAATACACCTTTACACTATGCTGTTGAAAGAGACAAAAAAGAGATAGTTGAAGAGTTGCTGCTTCAAGAGTGGAAGACAGATATCAATGCTAAGAATAATAAAGGTGATACCCCTTTACATATTGCTACTTCTAAAGGCAATAAGGAATTAGTACAATTACTTCTAAGCAAACATGCACAGATTGACTTAGAAAATAATGAAGGTAAGACACCACTAGCACTAGCTAAAGATTCAGAAATTATCAGTACTTTAGAAAAGTATTATAAATTATCATTGAACGAAGGATCATTTACAAAAATCAATGTACCAGCAGATGGTAGCTGTTTATTCTGGGCTGCTGCTTTAGCTTATTTAACTCCTGTAAAATATGATGATAATTCCTTTCAAGAAAGATTTGAAAAGTTATTTGGAAGTGTAGATTCTGAAGAGTTAGAGCAAATACAAGAGTTAATTAAAAGTTATAACCCATCTTCAAATAATGTAGCTATTCGTGATGATGAAACGATCAGAAGGTTAGTAACAGAAGAGTTTCGTAACAGAGTCGTTAATGAAATATTTAATAATAAACAGAAGTATCTAGATACTATCTCTATCAATGACATTTTTGGAAGTAGAAATACAGATTACATAAATAGATTTATAGATAACTTCTCTAATCGATTTAAAAGAGAAATTGTACAATATAGAATTGATATTAACAAGCTTAAATCTACCAGAGAAGATGAGGTTAATAATGAGCTAAGCAAGGTGAATGATCCAGAGTTCGATAATGTCGACCTAAAGCAGTTCATATTTGATTCATATATAGAATGTATGCGTGACTCTAAAGCTTGGGGTGGTAATCATGAAATACAGGCAATGAGTCAAATGCTGCATAGCAGTACAGTTGTATTCTCTGATGGCACAAAACACTCTATTAGCTATGATAATAGTAACGATCAAGTACAGTTGTTTAATAATGGTGAGTCTCATTACAACTTTGGCCTAGTAAGAGCACAAGCGCTAATTGAAGCTATAAAAAATAATAAACAGCAAGAAGCTAAAGCTTATCTTAATCTTGGAATAGATAATATTAATTACCAAGACAGTGAAGGTTGGACAGCATTACACTTTGCAGCACAACATGGTAATGCAGAGGTTACTCAATTACTCTTAGCTCAAGGAGTACGTACTGATGTAAAAAATCGCCTTGATCAAACTCCGTCAGATGTTGCTAGTCTTTTTGAGAGAAACAGCGTTGTTGAGATATTGAGTGGACAATTTCATGTAGAAGTTTTTAATCAGGTGGGTAGTCAAAATAGAGAAGAAGAATTTTTTGATGCAGAAGAAAATTTAGAGAAAGGTCATGAACCTATGGAAGTTGACTTAGTTGAGCAATCAGGGGTTTCGAAGCAAACAGGTAGAAAAAGGCCTTCTACTGAAGAGCAAGAGAAGTCAGAGGTAAAAAAATTAAAGCTTTCACCTCAGAAAGAAAAAATAAAGGAACGATTGAATACTTTTATGAAAGCTTTTGTTACTGATTTCTCAAAAGAATTGGCAATCTCCCACATACGTGCAAAAGGAAAACAAGTAACTTTGGAAAAAGTAATAGAAGAATTAAAAATAGGAGCAACTGGAGCGTTAATAGGTTATGGAATTGCGCGTGGTATGACAGGAATTATACCTTCAATATCAGCTTCAGCTAGGAACATAGTTGGTCAATTTATTCATATAGGTAAAACAAAAGCTGCAAGAATTACCAGAATTTTTGAAAGCGTGCCTAAAGGTTACTTGAGTCAAATATTATCGGAAGCTGCAGCTGAAATTTTCTGCAGCTTTGAAAGTCAATTTATGAGTGTCACAGATAATGCAGGTGATAAAATGGCAATTGAAAAATTAGCCGAAGATGCTGTTTATAGAGCATTAAATTATATTGCTAAAAACTCAGAAGCTATCTCAAGTGATTTTATAGCAAAAAGTATTATTTTAGGTAAATCAGAAGGAATTTTAAAACGTGGGTACGCGTTAAAAGATAAAAGTGGAAAAGATTTGAATACTGGGGGACTATATAAGGAAACTGGTGTAATTGTAAGCGAAGGAAAAGTCAATCGTTATTATAGCAATAATAGAGGAAAATATGGCTACCGACTTCCTTTAGCCTTTGAGAAAGAAAATGGTATTCGACATCTTCTCGCTCTATTAGAAAGAAGAGAGCTTCAAGAAGATCAGCATACTCAAGAAATAAACTATACATATGTTTTACAGTCAGGAGATATTAAAAAAGAATCTAATGAAATATTGAAAGAAATCGAAAAAGCAGAGCCGCTTACAAAAAGCGATATAGAGGCGATCACTGGTATACTAGCTGAAAGCGCAAAAAAGCTGCAAACCCCTCAAGATATAAAATTTATTCCAAAAGAACTAGTAGAAAATTTTACTGGAAGAGAAAAAGAATTGGAAGATTTAGATAGATTGTTAAATCCTAATAGTGATAGCAGTGATATAGCAGTAATACAAGAAATGGCACTTCTATCAATAAATTCACAAGCTTCAAATTCACTAAGATCAAGCAATTCACAGGCTTCTCTTAGTGGTTTGGGTGGAATAGGTAAAACTCAACTAGCTTTAAAATATGCTGAAGAGTATTCTGAGTACTATAATAACAACGTTATATGGATAGATGCTGAAACACAAAGCGAGATATTAAATTCGGTTAGGAAATTGCTAAATCTTGGTGAATTAGGGGAATTTAGAAGAAATTTAAATATTAATTCTCTTTCTGAAATTGATTCTAATGTCACAGAGAGAAACATTGAAGTGATAATTCAAGAAATATATAAGTATTTTAAAGAAACAAAAATTTTATTTATTTTTGACAACGTTAAAAATTATGACCAGATTAAAGAGTATTTGCCAAAGCAATTTGTAGGTAATAAACCAAGTATTTTAATCACTTCCAGATATAGAAACTGGGAAAATACAAAAGTAAAAGTTCTTGATCTTAATGTTTTCACTGATGAAGAAGCGGAAAAATTTATAAGGAATGCATTAGAGATAGAAAGTGATGATAGTTCACAAGATAAAGATATAGAAAATTTAGCAAGTAAGTTACAAAGGCTTCCGTTAGCACTGGCACAAGCTGTTGCTTATATTAAGATTGAAGGACTTGGTATACAAGAGTATTTAGAGAAGTATAAAACAGAAGCACAAAAGTTACTTGATAGCAAGCATTTTCAGGAATTTTTTCATGATCCATACATTAAAACAGTTTTTACAACTTGGAAAGTTACACTTAGTAAGATAGAGAAAGACAAAGAAGCCGGCAAAGAAGCAATAGAGATTTTAAATATTATGGCTTATTTTGCACCTGAAAACATCAATAGAGTAATATTTTTAAATTTTGCATGGGGTGATGAAGATCGAGTGAAGTCTGCTACTCGATTACTCTTGAAATACTCAATGGTAAATAGTGAACAAAAGCAAAGTATATTAAATATCCATAGATTAGTACAAAAAGTAGCAAGGTTGGAGTTAGAAGGACAAGGCGAGGAAAAAGAGACTATGGTGAAGGCTTTCGAGTTACTAAAAAAAGATTTTCCTTATGGAAGTGATACGCAAGGAGATATTGCTAAAAAACGACAGTTGTTACCACATTTAGAAGTACTTTTATCACATCTGGATGATTGGTTAGTAAAAAAACCTGAAGATAAACAAAGAATAGAAGAAAATTATCTTGAAGGTTTATTAATATGGGTGAGTGACGGATATTCTGATCTTGGTAATCCTATAAGAAAAAAGGAGTTACTAGAACGAGCTTTAGGGGCTTTTGAAAAACATTATGGCTCTGAGAATGTTGAAGTAGCTAGAATACTAGTAAATCTCGGTAACGCTTATGGTGACTTAGGCAACACTCAAAAACAAAAGGAGTTGCTAGAATGTGCTTTAGGAATTTTTGAGAAACATTATGGTACTGAGAATTTTGAAGTAGCTAGAGTACTAGTAAATCTTGGTAACGCTTATGGGGATTTGGTTGATCCTCAAAAAAAAAAGGTATTGCTAGAGCGTGCTTTAAAAATTTTTGAGAAACATTATGGCCCTGAGTATTTTGAAGTAGCTAAAATACTGATAAACCTCGGTAACGCTTATGGAGATTTAGGTAATCCTCAGAAAAAAAAAGAATTGCTGGAACGTGCTCTAGAAATTCAACAGAAACATTATAGCTCTGAGCATTTTGAAGTAGCCAAGGTACTAGGGAATCTTGGTAACGCTTATGGTGATTTAGGTGATCCTCAGAAAAAAAAGGAGTTGCTGGAACAGGCTTTAGAAATTTATAAGAAACATTATGGCTCTGAGTATTTTGAAGTAGCTAAACTACTGGTAAGCCTTGGTAACGCTTATGGGAATTTAGGTAACACTCAGAAAAAAAAAGAGTTACTAGAACGAGCTTTAGGAATTTTTGAGAAACATTATGGTCCTGAGCATTTTGAGGTAGCTAAAGTACTGACGAATCTCGGTAATGCTTATGGGGATTTAGGTGATTCTCAGAAGCAAAAGGAGTTGCTGGCACGGGCTTTACCAATTCAAGAAAATTATTTAGCCACAGCATTAGAAAACCTTGGTAACACTTATGGAAATTTAGGTGACCCTCAGAAAAAAAAGGAGTTACTAGAACGAGCTTTAGGAATTTTTGAGAAACATTATGGCCCTGAGCATTTTGAAGTAGCTAGAACACTAGTAAATCTAGGTAACGCTTATGGGGATTTAGGAGATCCTAAGAAACAAAAGAAGTTGCTAGAAAGAGCTTTAGAAATTTTTGAGGAACATTATGGCCATGAGCATTTTGAAGTAGCTAGAATACTAGTAAATCTAGGTAACGCTTATGGGGATTTAGGCGATCCTCAGAAACAAAAGGAGTTGCTAGAAAGAGCTTTAGAAATCTTTGAGGGACATTATGGTCCTGAGCATTTTGAAGTAGCTAAAGTACTGACAAACCTTGGTAACGCTTATGGGGATTTAGGCGATTTTCAGAAACAAAAGATGTTGCTAGAACGGGCTTTAGTAATAAAAGAGAAGCATTATGGCCCTGGGCATTTTGAAGCAACTAAAGTACTGACGAACCTCGGTAACGCTTATGGAGATTTAGGTAATCCTCAGAAACAAAAGATGTTGCTAGAATGGGCTTTAGAAATTCAAGAGAAATATTATGGCCCTGGGCATTTTGAAGTAGCTAGAACACTAGTAAATCTAGGTAACGCTTACGGGGATTTAGGTGATCCTCAGAAACAAAAGGAATTGTTAGAACAACGAGCTTTAGGAATTTTTGAGAAACATTATGGCCATGAGCATTTTGAAGTAGCTAAAATACTGACAAACCTCGGTAATGCTTATGGGGATTTAGGTGACAATAAGAAAAAAAAGGAGTTGCTAGAACGGGCTTTAGCAATAGAAGAAAAACATTATGGCCTTGAGCATTTTGAAGTAGCTAGAACACTAGTAAACCTCGGTCATGCTTACGGCAATTTAGGTGATCCTCAAAAACAAAAGGAGTTGCTAGAACGTGCTTTAGCAATAGAAGAGAAACATTATGGATCCGAGCACTTTGAAGTAGCTAAACTATTGATAAACCTCAGTAACGCTTATATGGATTTAGGTGATCCTCAGAAAAAAAAGGAGTTGCTAGAACGGGCTCTGCCTATTTTTGAGAGATATAATCACCATTTTGTTACTGAATTAAGGAGAATGCTAGACGAATTAGTTAGTAGAACACCTTTACATCTGGCTGCTAGTAGTGGTAACTTGGATACAGTAAAAAATCTCATAGAGAAAGGTGCTGATATTTTTGTAGGAAGCAGCCATGATACTATTTTACATCAGTCAGTCGGTAGTGGTAATGAAGAAGTAATCAGGCTCATTTTAGAAAAAATCAAAGAAAAAGAGCCACAAAAAATGTTCGAACATATTAATGCTAGAGATACTGAAGGTGAAACTCCATTAATGTGGGCTGCTGAAAAAGGGAAAGTTAGTGCAGCACGAATATTGTTGGAATATGGAGCAAATACCAATGCTATAGATAATTATGATCAGACAGCACTGCATTTTGCTACTGAAGGTGGTTACTTAAAGCTTGTACAGTTATTGTTGAGTAAGCAAGCAAATTTTAACATCCAAGATAAAAATGGAAAGACACCATTAGATTTAGCACAAGAAAAATTGGTTCAAGATCCAGAAGATGATAATCTTAAAATAATTGCAAGCTTGCTTCTTAGCGTAACAAATGAATCTAAGTCTAAGAAACAAGAAGAACAAGGTTCGGTGTCGTTAGAGGAATGTTTACCTGGTCCTAGTTCAGATGCAAGAGGAAGTGATAGAAGAAAAAGAGAAACTAAAGAGTGTGAATTATCTTGGGATGATGTGGATGAATTTAATGACGAGGAAGAAGAGATAAGAGATTTTAGCAAGATTAAGATCAATAGTGATAAATTTATCGATTACATTAAAAGTGAATTAATGTCAGAGACTAAATTGGCACAATTAGTTCAGCTAGCTAGTAAAGTTCAAGTTACAGAAGGTTTAGTTAATAAGCTGATCAACAATCAAAAAGTCATGAATCATTTAAATAAAGTAGGAAGAATTTCTGATATTGCTATGCATGGAATGATGGCTAAAAATGTTTTAGCTGATTTTTTAAGCGGTGATTATCAAGGAGTAGCTATTAATTTAGGATTTATTGCAGGTGGTCAAGGATTTGCAAGAGTGGCTCAAGCTGCATCTGTTAAGGGAACAGGATTAGTTTTAGATGGGAAGCTATTTCTTGGTAGATCTTTAAAAGCAGCTTCACCTTTTCTTGCTCGTGGAACTTCAGCTTTTGTTGTGTATGATTTAGTAAATCAAATTAAAGAATATAAAAAGGGTAATAAGGATGCTTTAGTAGGTATAGTAGGTGATAGTATCTATCTTGGAGTAGATAGCACAGAAGTTGGAATAGAGATTGCCGAAGCTTTTGAAATATTTGAAGGAGTTTCATCAGTTACTGGACCTATCGGAGCAGCTATAGGAGCTGTTGTTTTTGTTGGCACTGATGTTTATTTAGCAATTAAGCGGGTAGATAGAATTGATGAGATTATTCATCTAACAGGAAGTGAAAAATTTATTGAAGGCTTACGTGCATTTATAGGTATGAAACCCGAAGGATATATAGAAGAATTAATGGAGGAAAAAGAGGTTAACAACCAATTAGTTACGCAAGGACTTGAGTACTTAAAACAACATAGTGATATTCAAAAATATGTTTTTCCTACTGGTAAGTCAGTGATAGATTCTTGTCATACCACACCATACCAAACAAGTATATGTGTCAGCGGTGGAATTGGAGGTAAATGCTTTAAAACGCGTACAGTTACACGTCTTGCTAGAGAATGTACAACTAAATTTCAGGTGGACCTAGATAATACAGTGTTACTTGATAGAACGAGGACTGATATAAAGTGGAACAGATCAAAACCAGATAATCTAAATGGAGGAGAGTTGTTTTGTCTTCCGAAAGGAGATTATGAATCTGTTCCAAATAATGGAGCTTATTCATGTGAAAACGCAATTGGTATAGCTGACTTATCTACTAATAAAACAGGAAACTATACTCTAATTAACTTGGGAGAAGGTGTGGATTATGTGAAAGGATTTATAGACAGTCCTAATATTTTCTTAGTAGGTGAAGGGTTTAAAAGATTACACGGAGGAAATAAAAATGATATATTCGTTTTACAGGGAGATCTTATAAAAGGGTTTTTATCTGGAGAAGGAGGAGTTGATACACTGGACTTCAGAGGATTTGGTGCAAAAAACAACGAATATGCATTAATAGATATAAAAGGATCTGTGTGTAGTAGAAATGATGAATATGCGGAATCGTATGAATGTACGCATGGACTCAAGACAAGTTATATAAATCAAATTTATGGAAGAAAGAGTAAAGCAGATAGAGTACATTTTGTTAAAGATCTAGAATATGTTGATGGTTTAGGTGGTGAGAATAGTAATAAGCAAGATTATGTTAAAATTCCTTACGACTTAAATAAAAATCCAAAAGTTGTATTAAGAAGTTACACCAAAGTGTTTTTGCTTGAAGGGAACAACAGAAGTATAGATTTTATAGATTATATAATTCCTAGAGGTGAACATGGTGAATCATCTGTTTCATTTTCTTTTAAAGGGTTAATTCAACATAGGTTTGGTTTTGATTACTCTCTTTCAAATCTTAGAGAAATTAACATCGGGGAAGATGATATCACTTTCAATTTTTTTGATAAACTAAAGGAATGCAATATAATTTTAATAAATTATTATGACAACTCAAGAAGAAACTATCCAGACTTTCCAGTAAACACTAGTTACACTTTTCAAGATAATACTGAAATTAAAATATTAAATAGAAACAATTTCTATGCACAACAAAGAGCTAACAAAACTGTTGAGGAAATAATTAGTGACTATCCAGCAGTTGCAAATCGTTTAAATATGACTATGTTATTTCAATTATCTAATGATGAAACTGTTATGATTGGCCATGGTGCGCATGAAGTTATGCATAATAATCCATCTTTCACAAGCCACTTAGTAGGTAATGGAGGTGAAAATGTGTATGTCGTTGCTCCTGGCCAAAGTTTTGATAAATTGCCTATTTCTGAAGTAGTAATTTATGATGTTGATACAGAAAATTCAACGGATACTATTGATTTACGTAAAGTAGTTCAACAAGCAAAAAGAGAGTGTCCTGAGTCACAAGTTTCACATAAAATTAATAAAGATAATAATGATTTGATAATAAAATTATACTCTAATCGCTATTTTTCATCTGGTAGTTGTATAAACTTATCTTCTGAATTTTTAATTTCAAGTGTAATACTAAAAGGTGCATTGCTAAATGAATGGTATAAAAAACTACATGTGGTTTTAAACAGCGCACCTATGAAGATCAAAGGTGATGGTCATCTGTGGAATTTAGAATCACTACCTCTATTGTTTGATAAAGATAAAGAAATTATAGTAATAATACCTGATGATGTAGAAAAGGACACTGAATTAGTGACAGAAAGAGAAGCAGGTAACTATATCTTTGCTCGTACAGAAGATGACTTAATAATTACTAATGTATTTAATCAAGAGGAAAGTGAACGTTGCACTATCTTACTTAAGGATTTTTACCAAGAAGCAAAAATGCAAACATTATCTGTAAAATTTGCTGATAAAGAAATAATCTTAAAAGATCATCAGGAACAAATAAGTGCTGCAAGAGATATTGATGTTGTAAAGAAAGAACATAAAGATCAAGTTTATAATAATGTGTTTAATCATACAAGAAGCGAAAACATTAGCTCAGAAGTTAATGAAACTACAACCCATGAGATAAGGCATAAGCACAGCAGACATAAACACCAGAATACAACAGAACATCAACGCAGCCGTCGTGCTATTAAAGAGGCTCCTATTATAGGTAGTAGTGATGATCTTGAGTTTTTTGTTGCCCAAAATAATGCCACTCCTGTCATGGGCAATGATCGAACAAGTAGTGCAGCAACGAGAATTGGATCAGGAATAAATGACTTATTTGGTTGGGTAAAAAATTCTATAGGCGGGTTATTTAATTCTAGAGCCGCTTTACATGAAAACAATACAACTCAAAGCTCACTATCACAAGTCGATGCTCAAGTAAATGTTGACGGTACAATACTGCTATTGGATGTATTTATAAGGAAAATTACAGGTCAAGAACATGTCTCTACAGAAGGTCAATCTATATCCTTATTAGAAGCACAAGCTAATACGTTGAATATTACTACAAAGTTTGAGCAAATATTAAATGAAACAGCTGTTAAATCAGGTATATCAGCGACAAGCTTAAATTTCAATCCTGTATCAGTACAATCGACTATAGTTGGACAAATAAGAAATGGTAATTTTTCTGAAATATCAAAGACCTTATACTCAGCTGCAAAAGAAGCTTGTCGTCCTGAGTTTAAACAAACTGATAAGTTTCTAGCGCAGTTAAGAAGTCATTTAGAGGGAGTTTTAGCTGAGAAAGAAGTTGAGTTGCTTGTAGGAAAACAAAAAAGCTTGTCTAAGGCAAACAGGTTGGTGGAAAAATCAGTACCTCAAGCTGAAGTAGATAATAAACCTAACACTTTCTTAAATGACACATTAACATCTAAACAATTAAGTTATGTTGAAAGAGTCAGGGGTGAGTCTTCAGGGTTAAAGTCTTACTTTTACCCATAACTTTGAGAAGTTATTATGTGAAGCATAACCATGCTCTCTCTAAGATTTTCATAGCCTCGCCATAGAGTCATACTTCCTGGTAAATTATCACCTTTTCTATTCATAAACCCACCTAATTTTCCTAACCAAATAATAGCTTGTTTTATGTTTGGAGGTTCTTCGGGCAATGTGGCCACTTGATGCTCACGTATGTAAAGAGCTTTCCACTCTTCATTGCTTAGAACCTTAGTGCAAGCCTCCATAGGATGCGATAAAGCCACTTTTGTTAAATATAAAATTTTAAATGTAATAATGCTCTTTATAGCAATTAATTTCTGTAGCCTTTCCTTTGTAGTTAAACGAGAGCTTTCTATTTTACATCCTGATTTTAAAATTCTAAAGTATTCTTCAATTTTCCATCGTAGCTTATACCAATTTATCCTTTCTATGGCATCTAAAGTGCTATTAACTGGTACATTAGTTAACAAAGTCCAATCGATAGCTTCAACTCCTTTAGGAGGATCCATTTCCTTTGCGCTTACCACATATACAGCGACTTTATCACTTATTTTATGTGCTGTATCTTTTGACCCATAAATGTAAGGCGCTCTGATAGGTATATAGCCTTTCATATATTTTACTTCAATATTTGCTTTTCTTGACTTCTGGTGCCCGTTTTTAGCAACTTCCAAGACGATTTTCTCTTTTACCGGAAGTTGAGCTATGCGTGTTTGCAAATCTGTTTTTCCCTCTTCAGTACAGATAAATTTTCTATTAGCTCGGTTACGGATTACATAAAAACTACCCAATGATTCAGCTATCCATAAAAATTTGAAGATATCTGCTTCCCTATCACCAAGAGTGACAAGTTGTACATCTTTGGAAACGTTATTTATGGTTTCTTTTAGTGCTGCTATCCACTTATAACTTTCTTTCTCCTCTATAGAAGTACGGTATTTCCTATTTGCTTTTTCTTTTGCTGTTTCTTCTTTTCTAGCGGGACGCGCCCAGCACTGTTGAGAAGATAAACCTAAAGGTAATCCTTCTTTACTGACCATTAAGGCACTATGCAGCAGCAAACCCTTTTTATGCTTTGTATAAGCTTTAGAAATACTGCCTAGCCCTTTGGTATTTATATGAGAGTCAAAATCCAAATAACTAGTATCTTGGATTGAAAATATAAGCTTATTTCCTTTTATCCTTTCCGCTGTTTCTTTATGATGAGAAGAATAAATTTTCTCGGCCTCAAGCTTTTCATTACTAAACAACCTGTACGCGCCCTTAGCTTCTTTCCATCCACCACAACTTTGATTAATTGATCCAGATGCCTTACGCTCTATAAGATAACTTGTTGTAATAAGCCTCTTATTAAGCCTTATATCTCCCAGATTAACATGTCTCAACTCTCTTTCTAGCCATTTGTCCCCTAAGCTATCAGTATATTGCGTATTTGTATTTACTCCGTACATTTTTAAACCCTTTATCAAATATATGAATTTGCTATTTTACTAGCTTTTTTATATTTGTGGGTAAAAGTAAGGGTTAAAGTCAGGAGTAAGAATCGGATGAAATAGCTAAGTCCTAAGAATATTTATTAAATAATTTATATGTCAAAAGGACTTGCTACTTCTAATTATTTTACGCTTTTAGAGACCCCAACTATGGATTAGCCAACGAAGAAAGTGTAGGAAATAGAAGGCTTTTTAGTTTTCAAGGAATATGAAACAAGTGTCGAAAGAATGTGAATCAAAAAATTTACTGGCGATCTATGCCGAGTATGCTCGATCTCAAATTTATTTTTCAGAGAGCCAAAAACTGTCTCAATAATCGATCTTTTTCTCAACAAAATCTTCTCATTTAGCGCCATTAATGAGTTTTTCATACCCTTTTTTATGCCGGTTACGAGCTTTAAACCTCTATCGAATAATTCGTGAAAAAGATCTTTTTTGATATCTCCAAATAGCAATCCGGTCAATTTTTTAGTCAAATTTGGCACAGGTTTTCTGTCGTCAACATTGCCTTTTGTCAGCGTAAGCGCTTCCTTTTTCGTTGATTACCAGATGCAGTTTAAAGCCAAAAAACCAGCCATACGTGCTTTTTCCTAATTTTGCAATTCCAGCAAAAATCTTGTTTCTCGAGATTCTTTTTGGATGGCAAACTGCGATTGAAGTTGCGTCTATGTATGAAATTCCAGTCATTTTCGCTTGTCCGCAAAACCACTCTAAAAGCAGCATTAAATACCACAAAATTCGTGGTTTTAGTGCAATAAATCGGTCATATGAAGGCAATTTTGGAAAATCTAATTTGTGAAATGGAAGGCAAAGTACGTAAAAAGCTTTAAAGTTTTTACACGGCGATTGGTGGTACAAAAGTATTATTGTGAGAATTTCTGAATGCGTGATTCCTGGCGTCCTGGTTGGCTTTTTGCCACTTGGTAGGAATTTTTCTGCAAAATTTTTGTCTGCTGCATTGCAAAAATCGTCTACAAAGCAAAATAATTCTGTTATATTTTTATTCATGGGTAACCTCATTTGATTTTCAAATATTTCCTGAGTTTACCCTATCTCCTTGGCTTTTCTATTGTTTTTTAATCCATAGTTGGGGTTACAAGAGTTTCTTAACGATTTAAAAGAGCATATGGAAGATTCATTAGCAAATTATAAATAGCTAAACAACAAAACTACTTTTAACAAGAAATAAAAATTAATCTATAATGATATGACCGAAAAATTCTTGCATGGTGTGAATGTTATTGAAGTAACTTCAGGACCAAAAACAATTAGAACAAGTAAATCATCAGTAATTGGTGTTATTGGTACTGCTCCAGATAGTGACGCAGAAAAATTTCCACTAAATAAACCAGTTCTTATAGCGGGAAGCCTAAAGGAAGCAGCAAAACTTGGTAAAAAAGGAACTCTTTTGCAAGCAGTAAATTCAATTTTTTCCCAGATAGGTGCAACAGTAGTAGTGATTCGTGTTGCAGAAGGTGAAAATGCTGACCAAACATTGAGAGAAGGTGAAACAGTTAAAAATATTATTGGTGGAGTTGATGAAGAAACTGGCGAGTATCAAGGGATTCAAGCATTCTTAAGTAGTGAAAGTATAGTCCATGTGGCACCGAGAATTCTGATTGCACCACACTTTACTCATCAGTTGCCTGAAACAGAGTCAAAAGAAGAAAAATCTAAAAATCCAATAGTTGCAGCTTTGATTCCTATAGCAGAGAAATTAAGAGCAATAATAGTAGCAGATGGCCCAAATACTAATGATGAAGAAGCAATCAAATGGAGAAAAAGTATCGGTAGTTCTCGTGTTTATGTTGTTGATCCATGGGTTAAAATATTTACAGACAAGGAAGAGGTTTTGCCTACTAGCCCATTTGTTGCAGGTTTAATTGCTAAAACAGACAATGAACATGGATTCTGGTGGTCACCATCAAATCAAGAAATTAATGTAATTGTTGGTACAAGCAGACCTGTTGACTTTACTTTAGGTGATTCAAATTGCCGTGCTAATTATTTAAATGAAAATGAAGTAGCAACAATCATTCATCAAAAAGGTTATAGACTATGGGGGAATAGAACCTGCTCTAGTGATTCAAAATGGGCTTTTTTGTCAGTTAGACGTACTGCAGATTTAATTAATGATAGCCTTCTTCGAGCACATCTCTGGGCAGTTGATCGCAATATTACCAAAACCTATATTGATGATGTCATAGAAGGGGTGAATTCCTATCTGGCAAATCTAAAATCCCAAGGAGCTATTCTTGATGGTAAATGCTATGCATCACCAGACCTCAATACCACAGCAAATATTGCAAGCGGAAAAGTATATTTTGACTTTGAGTTTACGCCGCCATATCCAGCAGAACAGATTACCTTTAGGTCTCATCTGGTTAATAATAAAATATTATAAGTTAATTAATTTTATAAAAGGGGAAAAAAATGCTACCAAAAATTTTAAAGAACTTTAATGTATTCGTTGATGGTCGTGGTTATGCTGGAAAAATCGATGAAATCACTCTACCAAAGCTTACCATAAAAACCGAAGAATATAGAGCTGGTGGTATGGATATTCCAATAAATATAGATATGGGCATGGAAAAGCTTGAAGCTGATTTTACTTTTTCTGAATACGATACAGAGCTATTTAGACTTTTTGGACTGATTGATGGAAATTCAGTATCTCTGACACTTCGAGGTGGTCTTCAAGGCAGTGGTATCAATGATATTGAGGGAGTAATCATTAATCTCAGGGGGATATTCAAGGAATTTGATTTTGGTAGTTGGAAACCTGGCGAGAAAGCAACACTCAAATGTACTGTCGCTGCTCATTATTACAAACTCACCATTGGTGACAAAGAACTTATCGAAATTGATGCTGAAAATATGATTCGTAAAATTAACGGTGTTGATCAGATGGCATTATTACAGACAGTGTTAGGAATTTAGGATTTTACTTTTTAAGGAGATATTATGTTGATCAAATAATTAAAACAGCTTTAACAAGATCTCAAAATTTTATTTTTATTTATAGGAGCATGTATGAAAACAATAACACTTAATAACCAAATTACAGTTGATGGTATTTCTGTTTCAGAACTTACTATTAGACGTCCAAAAGTAAGAGATTACTTAGCCATTGAACGTATCGATGGTAGTGAACTCAGCAGAGAAGTTACGTTAACTGCAAATCTAGCCTCTGTTACAAAAGAAGCCATTGAAGAATTGGATATTGCAGATTATGTAAAAGCACAAGAGATCTTAAAGGATTTTTTTTCACCAATTATCCAAAGGACTTAAGGTTAAACGTATTAATGCTCAGCTCTATCACAGGCGGCGGGGTTGAGCATATATTGGACATGGAAATTAGTGAATTTATTTTATGGTCGAAAGTAGCCAAGGAGTTTAAATGTCAACATTATCAATAAAAATAGGAGCAGTGCTTGATGGCAGTTTTAATGCTGCAATAAAGGGAAGTAGTGGTCAGCTTACTAGTCTTGGTGAAAACATAAGAAGGCTTGATTCATCCTTAAAATCAGTATCTAAGTTTAAACAATTGGGTTCTGATGTTTTGGCTAGCAAGAAATCCTGGAAAGGCTTTGAAGATCAGGTAAAATCCCTAGCTAAACAGATGAAAGCAGTAGAAAAACCAAGTAAAACTTTAAAAGCTGAATTTGATAAAGCTAAAGCGTCTGCAACAAAAGCAAAAGAATCATACTTGAAAAAGAGAGATGCTATGCATTCTTTGAATCAAGAAATGAGGAAGAGTGGAACAGATATTAAATCCTTAGTGAGAGATCAAAACAAACTTGGTTCATCTCTTGAAATGCTGAGAAGTAAATACAGCAAACTGGGATCTGTAATCAGTCAACAGCAAAGTATCTCAGCAAAAAAAGCACATTACAGATCACAAGTAATAGGAATGATAGGTTCATTACTCTCAGTTGCAGTTCCAATTAAAGTTGCTGTTGATTTTGAATCTGTTATGGCAGAGATTAAAGCAGTGGTGAAATTTGATGCTGATAAAGAAACTAATAATAAGATGATTATGGAACTTGGACAGGAGTTAAAGAAATTATCCCGTGAAATACCAATATCAGCTTCAGAGTTGGCTGAAATTGCTACAAGTGGTGGACGGCTTGGTTTTTCAAAGGACAAAGTTACTCAATTTACAGAAGCAGTAGGAAAGATGGCAGTAAATTTTGGCATGACAGGAGAAGAAATAGGAAGTGCTACTGCCACACTTTCTAATATTTATGGAATTGGACCTGAAAAAATGGAAGATTTCGGAGACACGTTAAATCACCTTGCAAGTAATACTACTGTTGATGCAAAAGATATGATGTCAGCAATGACTGTGGCTGGAGGAGCTGCAAAACAGTTTGGTCTCAATGTACACCAGACTGCTGGTTTAGTGAATGCCTTCATTAGCTTAGGAAAACAGCCTAAAAAAGCAGCAGGAGTGATAAATGATATGCTCATTAAACTACAAACTGCAAGAAATCAAGGTCCTGGATTTATAGGAGCACTAGAGGAAGTAGGAATAGATATTGATGAGCTTGAAGAGAATATTAAGAAAGATCCACAAGGAACACTGCTAAAAGTTTTTGAAGCTTTGAGAAACGTACCTGAAGATGAGCGTCCTGATATTCTCTTGAGACTTTTTGATTCTGGATCTCAAGATGATATAGCACTAATAGTTGCAAACTTAGAAAAATATAAAGAGGTGCTAGGGTTACTAGGTAATGAAAAAGAACGTGTAGGTTCGTTAGGCAGAGAATTTGAAGATCGTGTAAGTACTACAGCAAAACAATTGCAACTACTTAAAAATTCAATGGCAGAAGTAGGAATGAACTTGGGCTCAGTCATGCTACCTACTTTAAATTGGATAAGTGGTTTTTTAAGATCTATAACTACAGGTATAGCTTGGTTTGCAGAACAGTGTCCCATTTTGACTACTGGAATTATGAGCATCATTTCAGCCTGTATCCTCTTGAAGATTGCAGTAGTGGGTGGTGGTTATGCATTCGCTTTGCTTCAAGGAGGTGCTTTAACTTTAAAAGCTATTTTATACGGACAGCTCGGACCAGCGCTAATGTGGCTATCAACAACAATAATTCCTGCAGTAGTTACGGGCTTTAGAGTATTAACAGCAGCAATGATCAGTAATCCTATAGGAGCTGTTGTTGCTTTACTTGCAACCGGTGCAATTCTCGTAATTAGTAATTGGGAAAAAGTGAAAGACTTCTTTGCTGGTCTTTGGGAATATATAAAATCGATAATAAAACCAATCGGTGAAGCTTTTTCATGGCTAGGAGATACTATCAGTAGCATATTTGGTGGAGTTTCTGAGAATAGCCCATTAAAAGAATTTGAAAAGATGGAGAGTGTTGTTTCATTAGTTGATGGAAAAGTTGGCAATGCACTTTCTAAAAATAGCGTTTTCAGTGATGGAAATCCTTTACTCAATAATAATGTAGTGAAAGAAATCTCTGAAGGTAGTGAAAATAATATTAAGTTCAAAAGTATCATAGAAGAGAAAAGATCTGTGGAAGATTATAATCAGGAAGAAGCGGAAAAAGCATTTAAGGAGCTTATCAAAAACAAATTTGAAAGCAAAGAATCAAAAGCATATAACCAAACATTCAATCAGACGTTTAATATAAGTGTCAAAGCAGAACCTAATCAAGATATACGTAGTATTGCAAATGCAGTAATAGAAAGGTTAAGAGAACAAGCACGTGGTGCACTTTTTGATACAGTTGAAGAGTTATATTAATGTTACTTGGGCAATGTAAGTTTGAGCCAATAAGCCTGAGATACAGTAAAGAACAGAGGTGGCATACAATTGAGTGTATTGAAAAAACGTCATTGCAAAATATCGGCTCAGGAATTGAAAGTATTGATTTGACAGGGGTAATTTACCCATATTATCAGAGTCATGGTTTAGAACAATTAAAGACTATGCGTAATACTCAGGAACCACACGTTCTAGTTGATAATTCAGGAAATGTACTTGGAAATTTTGTTATCACTAATTTGGAAGAGAAACAGATATCGTTTTTTCCTGACGGACGGCCAAGAAAAGTTGAATTTCAAATAAAGTTAAAAAGCTATAACAAATGATTTATTATTACACTAAAGAAAACGAAATGTTAGATTATATCTGCTGGAAACACTATGGGTATAGTAGCGGAGCAGTAGAACTAGTACTCGAATCCAACACTGGTTTAGCAGAATATGATAGCTTCTTACCTGCAGGACTAAAGATTAAGCTGCCCAAAATCCAGAAGACATCACAAGAGTCTATTACAAAGATTTTAGAATAATGACACCAGATTTTGACATAATAGCAGAAGGTAACCAGGTAACAGAGGCTTTAAAAAAGAGCTTAATATCATTGCGCATTACTGACGAATCCGGAACAACAAGTGATGAAGCTGAAATACATATCGATTATGGAAGCAATGCTTTAGAGCTAAAAGGTGAATTAAAGGTTTTTCTTGGCTACAAGGA